>JAPOXY010000220.1 GCA_026706845.1 Gemmatimonadota bacterium | reverse complement strand
CATGCGCTGCCATTACGCATTCAAAACTATGCGTGGTCGCAAATATCTGCGTGCGGAACTGCCTGGCTGCTTCATCAATAACCCGCCAGACATCGGGTAGCACAGAGTGGTGAATCCCAATATCCACATCATCTACCAGAACCACACCTTCCGGTACTGAAGCTATGGCCAAAACAAGGCGGGTAATTTGAGTCATACTTTCCCCCATTACGGATAGCGGTACCAGTTCGGACAATCCGATGTCTCCCCAGATCAAGGGAATACCGCTGGAGGAATTGTCTTCGATGCTTTGCAGTTTTGGCTCAACAACTTGCAGTGCTTTTAAGAGCATATCCCCCTGTTTCTGCCGTCTCAATCTTCCCAACCTTATGGCATCTTCCTGGATATTCCCAATTTGAGATGAGAGCATTATCGCTTGAAATGGAAAATTTATGGTAGGCTGATTGACCTCAAATCCCTGTTCCTTCATACGTATATGGCTTTTAACTGATTTACGTGAAGGACCGCTATACTGAAATACGAGTGAACGTTCGTCAAAACGGTTTGTTATTGAAGTTCCATTCGTATGATCAAGAGAAAATTCAGTAGTGTGCTGTCGCTTCGATGAAATTTCCAAAGTCAATTGTCCATGCGATGTATGATCAGCCTCAATCTCAATGCACTGCCTCATGTCTAGGTCGGAGAAGAGTTGCTTCCAGAAAGGATCACCGGTCGAAATATCGCGTGGCTTCAGGCCACGAATAACATTGTCATTTATGGCTACATGCGCATTTCCGCCTCCAAATAGAAGAAAAATTGCCTCAAGTAAACTGGTCTTGCCGGAATTGTTTTTGCCAACAATGAGATTAATACCGCTCAATTGGTCAATTTTGAGTGCGTTGAAGCCGCGAAAATTTCGTATGTGCAAGCGTTTCAACATCGCTTTCACTCCTCGCTTGGCGCGCCGGCTACTTGTAACGCAGAGCCGAGCATTTGATTGTGTTTTATATTTGGATATTCCTGCCATTGCCTTCCATCCAGCGTGTTGCCACCGGCTTTGGGCGTGCGACCACCCCATTGCTTGAAGAAGAAAGCGACATTTTGCGCCTGACATTGATCGCGTAATTCACGCAACCACTCCACTTTGACCGGACGCGCCCCTGGTCCGCTCTCGCCTCCTGCGATTACCCAATGAATATCCGTAAGATCCAACGGGCCAAGCGCGTCAAGCAACGGCTCAAATGAAACAAAGCGCGTTGAGGCGTTGGTCTGTTTCAAGTGCCGCAGGCGCGTCATGGCCGCGGCGTCTTCAATAGATACACCGAGCCAGATATGTGACGGGGCGGACAGGCTTCCATAGCGTTGATGGACAAAATCGCGCATCAGTGAACTGCGTTTGGTCAGCACTTGATAGATGTGCCAATCCGCCTGTTCCATAGTATCAAATACGCGATGGATGTACTGAGTTGGTATGTCCTTATGGAACAGATCACTCATCGAATTGACAAAGATGAGTTGCGGACGCCGCCAGTGCCTGGGCTGTTCAAGTCGTTCGGGGCGAAGTGTGAGATCAAAACCCGTCTCAAAGGGGTTGCCCTTAACGCCGCGGAAACGCTCCGATAATCGTTCGGCATAGCAATGGTCGCAACCTGCACTCACCTTTGTGCAGCCAGTGACCGGGTTCCATGTGCTGTTGGTCCACTCGATAGTACTTCTGCGCGACATGCAATTCTCCTGTGTGCCACTTGAAGCATCTAAAGATTACTGCACATAAGTATAGTTTGTTCTTGCCGAAAGAGCAAGTATGGAGTATTTTTATTTTGGAAGAGATTGAAAATTTACGTGGTCGTTGTAGAGTTTGGGATACCGCTTTCTGAGGACAAAATGGGTGCTCTTGATAAATTCCACAATAAGGCTATGGAAGTGGCATTTTTCGCTGACCAAGAACGACGGCGGGGTAATGAGAAACGGGCGGCAGAGTTGTTTGAGCAGGCACTGGAGTTGGAACTTAAGGCCCTTGATGAGATAACCGAGCCTGTGGAACCGACGTACTCGATAATGCACCGCAGTGCTGTTGGCTGGCTTTGGACTGCAATAAACCACGCTTGGCAGAGCAACTGGCCTGCAAAGCCCTTGCTGGAGAACCTTATCCGAAAATCGCTGAGGAACTGCGCGATCTGCTGGCGGAAACCTACGCACGAATGCACGGCAAACCTAAGGGTGCTGCTGTGACCGAAACCGCTGATGATGACTAACTGCCCTTACAAGCGAGTTATTTGAGCATGTATCCAGATTTCTACAACGACAAGTGCTTTCTCTGAGGCCCATCACTCCAAAAATTCAGGAGATTAATCAATGTGGATGTACTCCCATTGTAATGGAATAGACATATATAGCCGCTACTTAAACGTGAGTCTCTACAGGGATAAGCCTCACTCCACCGGGAGTTTTGCAAAGGTCTGCAATGGGCTTTTTGGTCGCTATCTTAAAGACAGATTGGAAATCCAGCGGATACCCTATGACCTTTCAATCACAGATATGATTGTCAAGCGTGCGCTAATTCCTGATCTATTTGTAGAGTTGCCTTCCGAATATTTTGTAAGTTGGGATAACTATCCGCTTACAGGAGGCTCCGAAACGCCAGAAAACTTGATACCTGCTGATTACAATAGTATTTCTATTCTTACCCGGGGTGACTGGTCGCTTGAATCTCTCTTGCATCCTTATGATGAAGAACTGAAGAGCGATTTTGTCGATCGATTTTCAGGAGAAGTCCCTCGAACTCTGAAGATACAGGAGCACCCTAATGGGGATTATTTCCGACCATATGAAGCATACTTTTCTTATTGGAAAAGCTATATTTTTGCAGAAGCTCTCGATGGCTATGAACATATTGATAAATTCCTATCGTGGGAGACAGGTCGAGAAATTTTGATATCGAGATTTGCCGTCGTGAGCCAGCAATGGGAAGAGGAGTATAAGGATGTTTTCACACGACTCTCCTTTTATAGAACGGCAAAAACAATTTTGACCCTATGGAAGGACCCTCGCCCTTCAACGACCTATAAGGAACTTTCAAAGTTTATCCAAAAGGTAACGGATTGTAATTCTGAATTGCTAGAACAGGATATGGAAAAGCTCTTGATTCTGTTTGGACACTGGGAAAAACGACAGAAAGAGGGAAGACGGTATTATCCACAGGCGATAGAGCTTCTCAGGCAAGATATATATTTTCTCCTTGAGTGGCTCTGTACCCTGAATAGAAAGCCCCAAAAAGTCTATTTTGAGAAATGGAGCTATAATATAGAACCACATGATATTTGGGTACAACTCAAAGAAGTAATCTCTTATGAAGAATTTGAATTAGAAAGGAGATTTATTAGATATGTACCAAGCTATGCTGAGAACCTGAAAGAAGAGAGATATATAACTGATGTCAAAAGCGTTTATGCAAGGCTCGCTGAATATGAGAGCTTTTGGCCTTGGATCCGTGCTTTCTCTGATTTACATGACCAGCTGGTACACACCAGTTCCAAAAGACCACTGGTTTTCAAACAATCCCGAATTCTTGATCATCTTCTTGTATTGGCAATTCGAACGGAGATATTGATTAGGGCATTCTTTAGAAAAGTTGCTCAGTTAGAAGATAATCGGGACCTACGGCTCGTATTCAATCAGTTTTCAATAAAGTTACCTGAGAAGTCAAGAGAGCGAAGTATTTTGTGCGCGGTTGCGGATAAAAAAACTTGGAGACAAACCGAACTAAGCGGAAAACCTGACGAAATTTTTGGGAATATAGACCTGATTCCTCAAAAGAAGAAATGGAATAAATCTCAGCATCATATCTTTTTATCTATACTGCGATTTGTGACTGCACGGAATTATTTTGCTCACCATTCCTTCAAAGATGAGACGTTAAATAACCAAGTAGAAGATTTGCCTGGACAAATTTTAGTTTCCTGCTTAAAAAGTGTGATTTATATGGATTATGTCGTTCAGAAAACTGTTTCCAAATCAGGCGATAAAAGTATAAAGTAATTGTACTCGGCGTATCTGTATCTCCTTCTCGAATCGCGTAATTTTTGTAGCAAACCTTACGAGTGTCCCTACTTCCCTTATTTTCATAATTTCTGAGCCCCGCGCAGCCGCTCAAAGCAGCTATTCACAAATTGCGGCAGCATGCCTTCCCATGGTTCGCAACCGTTCAAGCGTGCACCATGAAACAACCCGGCGAATACAATCTCTTTTGAGGGACCAACGCTGACAGTAAGCATCACATCCCGGTCAATGACCCAATCGAAATCTACTTCGCCGTGTGGTGTGGCGTTCACATCCGGCCTACCGACATGAGGTGGGAATTCGTCGATAAGTTTTTGGACAATATCTACTATCTCTGGAGCAAGTGCAAGAGCACCTTCGCCATCCCAGCCTTCGGTTCCGGCATCCTCAATCAGACCGTGGACTTCGCGCTTGAGTGAAACTCGCTCCTCATGAGGATATTCGCTGGACGTATCTGTATAATAGGATTCCACGTTTCACTCCTCTGGTCCAGCCGCCTTGTTCTCCTCCCACATCCTTTCCACCGCATTCCGTATCTTCTTATCAAATCGCTCAATCAACGAGCGAAAGGTCAATCGGTCTTAATTCGCCTGCGCTACTTATTGCCAATCCTCTCCTGCGACCTGTTTAAGCACGGCTCGGACGAATTGATCGTCGAGATATAGACCTGCATAGCTCAACTCTCGGATAATTTTAGATGCGGATGTGACCAGTCCCCGTCTTTTCGCACGTAGCACAACTCCTAATGTCCCGATAACGGGTACACCGAATGATCTGGCACATGCCCGAGCCGTAGCGTCATCTATAACAGCCATCCATCCAGATTTTTCTAAAGCGATAGAAAGTACTTCGGACTCTCCAGCACCCAAACTCCAGCCGAGGACTTCGGGGTGACTATAAGATTTAGCCAACTATTTGCCCCATCCATCTTCCAAAGCACGACGCCCAGGATCATCATCTGGCCCTGCTATGATTTCGCTAAAGACTGCCTGCGGAATACATATCTCTGGTGCCAAATCCACAAGCAGGTTCAGGCGACCAATCTTGGCAAGGGTAATGATCGGCGAGGCATTGAGTATCCACCCCTCACTCACGATTTACTTCCTCTGCTATTTCATCCACACTGTATTGGAATACTGAAACCTCAAACCGGCCCAGTGCCTCAATGAACTCACTGCGGGATAGTCCAGCAATCTCAGCCGCCCGGCTTTGAGAAACCTCCCCCATCTCGTACCATTTCACAGCGGCAGCCAAACGCAATTCTTGGGCGAAATGATCCGGGTCTTTTCGCACCGAAGAAAGCGCGTCTTCTGGCAGTTCAAAAGTGACTGTTACCATGTGATTCTCTCCTGATAGACCAATCTATGTTGCGTGTAATCGCCCTACTACAGTCGTGTGGTTTCTTACAATATATGAGAACGCAATTGTTGAATCAAATCATTACTGCTATTTCACTTCACTCGCTCCCCACACCCTGCCCACCGCAACCCATATCTTCTTTTTAAATCGCTCAATCAACGTATTTCCTATTCTTAGGTCTCATTGTTTTTCGATAGCCTCGGGCGCAATAGCAGTCGGCTGACTTTCCAGATAGAGCGTGTCATAGCTCAGATCTAACTCGTCTGGCCACTCCACGGAACCTGCTACTCCACGGACTGCCTGGAAGACGGCGTGATTCTGAAGGCGGACAAAGACGCCGCGCTTTAGATAGGGCTTCACATCGAATATACGCCGCTCGCCGTTCTCAAAGATTACTTCCAGTTGGTAATTTTCGAGTGGGCGTACTTGTTTGACAAAGGGATTCATTTCAATCTCTCAAGCCATCATCTATCACCCAATAACTCTGCGTACTCAATTTCCAGTGGCTGGGTGATGCGTTTAGCAATTTCCAGGAGGTCGGGCCGGTTGGGTGGGATATCTTTTTCCATTTTTCCATCGGGATAGACTGTTACTGTGTCTATCCTTTTGATGAATCCCTTTTTGGCTGTCGCGCGATTGAACTGGAGGCCGTCTTTTGAAATCGCCATGCGAGTCTGTAAAATGTGTCCTTCGCCGATAATGCGAAAAAGAAAGCCCAGGATGCCGGATGTTGGGCGCCCTGTAAGTCCTTTGATCTCGTCATAGGCAACCCAATTTCCAAAATCCAGCAGTCGATAGGTCATCACCCGCTGATTGGTTACTTTGAGATTCGGCGTCGAAAGCGTATCCATGTACGAATATCGATCCGGCTTGCCGGGCTGGTCTTCCCACCAGATTCGCACATTTACTGCCAGTTCTGGCGTTGGGGCTTCCACGATCTCGCGGATGACGCGATCTACCCGATAATCTATTTCTGTATTCTGTTTGTATTGATAGGATAACTGCGCGTACTGGGGCATTGCGTTTTCCGGGCGTGCGGTCACTTCCATAAATGCCTGAAACCAGTTTTCGTACCCAATAAATAGCGGTAGTCCCTGCGGATCGCGCGCCCTTGCCTTCTGTGCGAGATAAAGGATCATCTCTCCCTGAAACCGCGCACCATTGGTCGTCGCTGTCGGGTCGTAATCACTACACTGTCGCATTGCCTCTACGATCTCTGTCCGGCTTACCATCTGATATCCCGGACGCACGCCGTTTGCGCATTCTGGCCGATCCAGTGTAAAGAAAAAACAAAGGAGGGTTGCGATTCTCAACCCTCCTTTGTAGTGGAAGCCCGTCATCTTATTCCTTCATGCGTCAGTTCGTCACATCTAATTTTTTAACACAATGAGGATGCGCTGACCGACGAGCAAGGGATCGGAAAAGGAGATGGTGACGGTTTGGGCTGCTTTATCCTCGCTGAGTGCGTATTCTTTGTCTTTGCTCAGTTTGCCATGGTCGTCGCATACGGCGGCGAGTTCGCCCTGTACGGTAATGTTTTCTCCAATGGCAACTTTCTTCACGTCGGTGTTGTCAACATCGGGGAAATTTATAATCTTGTAGTTTTTGCGAATCCTTCGCCAGGTATGGAGATACCCCTGTTCTTTCAGATTATCTTCAATACCGACATAGACGAGGACTGAACTGATAATTTCCTCTGCATCCTTAAGGTCTTCCTGGGTGACTTTAAGGTCTTCCTGGGTGACCTTAAGATCTTCCTGGGTGACCTTAAGATCTTCCCGGGTAGCCTGAAGGTCATTATGCGCTTTTTCGAGGGCTTCTGTTACGCGTTGAAGGCGACTGGTTTGCTCGAATAGGCTGTTGCGAAGGCTGTCGCGGGAGGCTGTGGCTTGTTCGAGGTCACCTCGCAGAGTGGTGGTGAGACGCCGGTACTCTTTCATTTCATTGGTAAGGCGGTGAAGGGTGGTCAGCAAAACTTTATTTGATTTGCTGGTACTGTCCATTTGCGCACGCACGGAATCGATGCGGACATTTAATCCATCGACCACCTGATTTAGAGAGTCTATCAGTGCATCATCGCGTTTTGCTTCTTCCTCCATTTGCATAACGTAGGGACTTTCCTTAATTATTTCCTCTTCGCTGGGCAAAAACGCGATGTACAAAAGAAGGGCCAATGCGATGGCGGCAATGCCAATCACCAGGATAATTTGTTTGTTGTTTTCCACGAGGTACCTCCTGATTTGAGAGAAAAAAATAGCTGCAAAAAATGAGGGTTGAGAGTGTTAGCGGGCAAGAGATTTTCCACGCCCGCTCTGGATTATTTGCGTGGTGTGCTGAAGCTGTGTGGTCCTCCCTGTTATGGTGTTATTATGGTTTCGCGGTTGGGAAACCCGCCGCCCAGTGCGAGGTGAAGGTCAATGCGCGTCTGGAGTCGTTGCTGGCGCACAACGAGCAATTGGCTTTCGGCGAGGTAAGCCGTGTTGCGCGTTTGAAGCACGGTCAACAGGTCTATAAGCCCTCTGTAATATCTATCTTCTGCCAATCGGCGTGCTTCCCTCGCCTGTTCAGCAGCGGTTTCCAGAGCGGTCTGGCGTTTTGCCAGATGCGCTTCTGCTGAGAGTGCATTTTCAACTTCGCTATATGCTTGCAAAACGGTTTGGGCAAATATTGCGGAGGCTTCGTTTTCTCTGGCACTGGCCAGATCGATATTGCCCTGTATGCGCCCGCCCTGGAAGAGGGGTTGTGTGAGGTTGCCGATCAGACTCCACACGCTGAAGTCACCATTGAGCAGGTTGCCCAATGCGTCGCTGCTGGTTCCGCCCGAGGCGGTCAGGCTGATGCGCGGATAACGCAGGCGTTTGGCGGCTTTGTGACTGGCCTGAGACGCGGCAAATTGGCGTTCAACTGCAATGAGGTCAGGGCGTCGGGAAATGAGATCTGCCGGAAGGCCTGCGGGCACTTGCTGTGGTGCCTGGGGGAGGTCGTCGGCAATGGCGAATGTGCCTGAGGGATAGCGCCCGATGAGCACTTCGAGTTGGCGGATGGCCATTTCATAGCGTTGTTCGCGCTGGTGCAGGCGGTCTTGCGACAGTGCGAGCTCAGATTGACTCTGGCGCATGTCGAGCGAGGGCCGCACCCCGCGTTCGTAGCGCGTGCGTACCTGTTTGTGGTTGGTGAGGCTGTTTTCGTACGTTGCCTGCGCGAGTTCGAGTTGGCGTCTGGCTTCGATGGTGGCAAACCACGCTTTGGCGGTTTGTGCCGCCAGTGACATGCGCGCGCCCCGGTACATAGCCTGTGTTGCCTGATAGGTGGCCTGTGCAGCCGCAGCACTTGCGCCGAGCCGTCCCCAGAGGTCGATTTCCCACGCGGCATTGATGGAAACGCCATAGGTGGTGTTGGTGTTTGAGAGCACCTCTCCAGGCACCTGACCGGGGATGGGAAATCCGATGAAGTTTTGTTTGCGTCTCAATCCCGATGATCCCGCGCTGAGTTGTGGGTACAGGGGTGCGCCAGCCATTTTGGCCTGTGCGCGTGCGGCTTTAAGACGCGCTGCAGCAGCGTGCAGGTTGTGGTTGTATGCGAGTGCTTGCGCGATTAAGCTGTCGAGACGGCTATCGTTAAATGTCGCCCACCAGAGGGTGTCTGCAGGTGTTGTTTTGGCGGCTTCTGTCTGATAAGTTTGTGGTGGATGGACAGGGGATTCTTGCACGCGAGGCGCAGAAGCACAAGCGGTTATAAGAGCAATGCAGAGTGCAGAGAAGTGCCATATCGCGTGGGTACTCATTCTCGATCTCCTGAATGAAGCTGACTGCTGATTGCGCCTATCATAAGGAAACTTTTGTTTTTGTCAATATATATCGCATGGAGAGGATTAGATCATGGCGATGCATTGTTTTGAGGGTGTACTCGATAGCACATCGGTTAATATAGGATTGACACTGGGATCGGGGCAGGTGTTTCGGTGGGGACGAGATGTCGATAGGTGGTGGAAGGGTATTGCTTATGGGGTGGTTGTGCATCTGAGGCAAATGGGAGACCAGATCCAATATCGCGCGTCGTCTGAGCGGGTGGCTACATACTGCGGCGAGATGGCAATTGATGATTTTTTGAGGTGGTATTTAAGGTTGGATCACATGCCCCGGATCAGAGTGCAGCGGGGGGATACTTATTTGCGAAAGGCGCGGGATTTGTTGAAGGGGTTGCAATTTGTTCGCCAGGATCCATTCGAGTGTATTATTTCTTATGTTCTCTCGGTTCAAGCACATATGTCGTTGACCAAAAAGCGGATCGGATTTATTGCGAGAACTCTGGGCGAGAGACGGGTTTTTGAGGGCGAGACTTACTGGGCATTTCCAGGATCGGATGCCCTATCTGAGTTGGACAGCGGATTTTACAGGCGTTACCGTTTTGGCTGGCGTTCGGAGCGGGTGGCTGAGACCGCGCGGTTTATCGCCGGGTCAGTGCGCGATGGGGCGGATCTGGATACCTGGCGGTGTATTTCTGATGATTTGTACGCGTTGTCCGGCAGCGGGGTTGGCATTAAGGTGGCGCGGTGTATCGATTTGTTTGCGCTGGATCGGCTCTATGCTGTTCCCGTTGATACCTGGGTGCGAAAATTTGCCCGAGAATGGTACGGTGTAACGGGTTCAGATGCGAAGATATGCCAGTGGGGCGAAGCGCGATGGGGCAAATGGGCGGGCTATTGCAATGAGTATTTGTTTGCGTATTATCGCGAGTTATATGGGCAAACGCTGTACGATCGGGTGCTTTCTTTTGATGCTTCTGATGAGGCTTCAGCGGTGATGCCGTTTGAGGATACGGGATGACTGTTTTTACTCTCTCGCGTATTTGGGGTTGCCAAAACCGTCGTTGACGATGTGCGATCGGGCGGGGATTTCGGATTTTTCGGGAATGATGAGGTCCAGTTCGGTGCTGTTTTCGACAATTGTGCCGTCGCCCACGCGCACGTGATCTCCAAGGATGATTTTTCCCGGATCGCGGGAACTAGAGCGGACGGTGCCGAGTACGACCGACGATGCGATTTGGCAGCCTGTGCCCGTTTCGACAAAACCGTAGATGTCTGTGCCACTGCCAATTGTGGAGCGGTCGCCAATGACGACGGGTCCGAGCAAGGTGGCGTCTGTGCCTATTCTTACAAAATTGCCAATGGTGGGATGTCGTTGCCGCGCCCTTCCTGTCAGTCCGCCGAGTGTGCAGGGATAGATGATGCACCCGTAGCCTATGACGCCCGTTTGACCGGTTGTGAGGCCGCGGTGCGGGTGTTCGAGAAAGTTGGCGTCTGCAATGGTGGTTTCCGGGTGAAGATCGGCCTGATAATAACGCCCGCCGAGTTCTGAGATGGCACGGGGCAGGAGGGGGATGGGCGTGCAGTTAAAATTTTCGACCACGCCGGTTTGCGTGAGGGCATTGGCGATGTCGTGATAAAACAAGACGCGCCATCCGGGATAGGCACTGGCGACGAGTTGCATCTGATATGCGAAGGCAGATTGCAGGTCCTTTTCGGCGAGAAATGCTTCGTAGAGATCAAAGTTGCGCGCTTCAATGGCTTTGTCTATGACGGGTGCAAATGTGAGGGCGGCGAGGTCGCTGTCATCCAGATTGTGTATTTTGCGTAAATACGCATCCCACACGGCGGGGTCTTTGAGCGATGCAAAGCGGTTCCAGAGTGCGCGGGTTTTGAGTTGGGGCAGTCGAGAAATGAGCGCGAAGGCCGATTGTAGCGCGGCGTCTTCTATAGGACCATTTTCGTCCTGTGCGGCTTGAAGCGATTGGTAGATCATGGCGTAGAGCTGGTCGGCAATTTCTTCGATGTTTTCAGTCAGGGTCGCCTGCGCGGCCTGGGATGCATTGTGGGAGCCTGGTGCGACGCATTCGAGCAGGTTGCCGAGTACGGTTTCGAGCAGGTCGCGGTTGACAAAACCGCGGCCCGAACGCTGCGAAAGAATCCCGCGGTTGATGGGGTCAATGCGCAGAGCAGCCAGTTCTTCTGCTGTGTAAATCGGTCGAATTTGTTCGATTACTTTTTCGAGGAGCGGGCGTTTGCGGTTTGCATACGCGGCGTCGAATAAGGTGGTGTTGTTCAAAGAAAATTCCTTTGTAATTCGTTTGTTCAACTTCCGGTGGAGCGATAATGACGCACACCGATTTTCCATATCTGCAAGGCAATAATGAGAAATATAACGCAAATCAGGGGTGCGACCCACTGCAAGATGGCGGGCAATCCCATGGGGTCGCCGCGTTCGAGGATTGCCAGTGTCGGTAGGTAATTTACACACGCGAGGGGTATGATGTAAGTAAAAAATTTGCGAAACCAGATGCGGTAGATGGGCAAAGGGTACTGCGCGGTCTCTACACCGCCGTAGGTCATGGTGTTCATGAGTTCGAGAGATTCAGTGGTCCAAAACGCAATGGTGGCTTGAATGACCATGAGGCCGATAAAGAGGCAAGCGCCTCCAAATATGGCGGTGAAGACGAGATAGATTTTTGGTACAGACCACGCGATGTCGAGGGCGTAGCTTGCCCAGGAGAAGACAGCGATGCCCTGGAGCAGGCGGCCAACGCGGCGGAGGGTGAGTTCATAGCCCGCGAGTTGCAGGGCGGTGCTGCGGGGGCGAAGCAGGAGGCGGTCGAAGTCACCGCTTTTGACCATGGTGCCGAATATGTCGAAGCCGCGCGAGGCAGCGTCGGCAAAAGCGAAGGAGATGTTGATGAGGCCGTAGAGAAAGGCCACTTCGGGGAGGGTCCAGCCCTGGATATGTTTGAATCGCGCGAAGAGGGAGGCGATGGCGAGAAATTCGACGCCGGTGGTGAGGAAATGTCCAAATGAGAGCATGATGAATGACGCGCGATATTGCATTTGGCTGCGGACAGATTGGCTGAGATAGTGCAGGTAGAGGCGAAGCGCGTTGGCCATCGCGTTATCCTCCTTGTGCGACGAGGCGGCGAATACCGCGGGTGAGGATGAGGTGCCCGGCAGTGATCAGCGCAATCAGATAGGCGATTTGAAACGGCAGGTGATACCAGATTTGTTCTGGTGGGAGGTGGCCCATGTAGAAGCGGAAGGGGATGTCCATGAGGTATCGAAATGGGAGGATGTTGATGGCTGTCTGTGCCCAGTCGGGGAAAAAGAGCAAGGGGATGATGATGCCACTGAAGAGCCAGGTCAAACTACTCAGGAGTACGCCCAGGCCCTCGCCAGATATGGTCCACAAGAGGGCAATGGTCAGGAGATTGGTGATGGCTGCGCTGATGAGGACGGCAAAGAGCATTGATACGACCCAGGCACAGGTAGCCGAGATATTGGGAGGCATTTGCAGGTTGAAAAAAAGACTGGCCGTGATGAACATGGGGAGGGCGCGGAAGACGCCGGGCGCGGTGCGTTGCGCTATGGCGCGGCTGTACCAGAAGAAATACAGGTTGGTCGGGCGCACGAGTTCATAGACGACATTGCCCGAACGCACCATGGCGCGCACGTCGGGGTCGGCACCCTGGTAGGGAATGAGAACGAGAAATGCCTGGCCGAGCCATATATAGGTGATGACTTCATCGGCGGTCATGGGTTGTGGCGCAGTGGTTGATCTGTAGAAGGCTTCAAAGATCATGACGCGGATGAGGCCCCAGAAGAGTTGGGTGCCGAATCCCGCGAATGCCGCGGCGCGGTATTGCAAGAGGGTACGAAATCTGGCGGAGAGTACGGCGGTGTAGGATTTGATGGCAGATAAATTGGGGATCATAAGTAGCTCTGGGTTCTGAGACTGTTCGATTCTTCAGCTTCCAGTTGATCGGTAGTGGCGGGTGCCGAAACGCCAGAATTGAAGAGTCAAAAAAAAGAAAAGAAAGCCAATAGCTGGGGCCGTCCATTGGAACCAGATGGGACTGCCGAGAGCGTCGGGACGGTCTAAAATGACCAGCGCGGGGTAGTAGCTGATACAGGCCAGAGGAATGACATAAGTAAAGAAACGACGGAACCATTTGCGGTAGATGCTTAAGGGATAACGGGCGGTTTCCTGCCCGCCGTAGCTGACGGCATTGATGAGGTCGAGGCTTTCAGTGGTCCAGAAGCACAGGGTGGCGCGAAGGACAAAGAGGCCGCCGAACACGCAGGCACAGGCCAGTGTGGATGCCATAACAAGGGTGATTTTAGGGGCGGTCCAGGTGATGTCGAGTATGTATGCGGCATAACAGAGAACGAGGAAGCCCTGCGTAAAGTGGCCGATGCGCATGAGTTGAAGTTCTTGACCTAACAATTGCAAGACCGTGTTGCGAGGGCGGAGCAAGAGGCGGTCAAAGTCGCCATTGCGAATGGTGGTTGCAAAATGGTCGAATCCTCTGCTAACTGCTTTGGCGATGGCCATGCCCATGTTGACGATACCGTAAAAGAGTGCGACTTCAGCGAGTGTCCAGCTTTTGAGTTGCCCAAAGCGGTCGAAGATAGCCCAGATGCCAATAAATTCAAGGCCAGAGCTGAGGAAGACGCTGATTGTGAGCATGATGAATGACGCTCGGTATTGCATTTGGCCGCGAAAAGACAGGGCAATGTAGTGTTTGTAGAGGGCAAATGCGTTCACGATTAGCCTCCCTGAATCACCAGTTTGCGCACATTGCGAGATAGCAGCCATCGGCTCCAGAGAATAATGATCCCCGTCCAGATGAGTTGGTGGGCGAGCAGACGCGGCAATTCAGAAGGCGCAAGGTGGCCGAGATAGAGGCGATAGGGTGTGTCTATGAGTCCGCGAAAGGGGAGGGCCTGGAGGATGGGTTGTGCCCATTCGGGACAGAGGGGTATTGGCAATAGCATGCCAGAAAAAATGATAATACAGATGGGCATAAGGCGTCCGATACCGTCGCCCGAGATGGTCCAGAACATCACGATGGATCCGAAGGCGGTGAGCGCAGCACTGAGCAGGAGCGCAGAGAAAGTTGCAATGAGATAGGCAGCAGCCGATGCCCATGTTGGTGGAAGTTCCATGCCAAAGAATGCAAAGGTGATGGCAAAAAGAGGTATTGCGCGCAAGAGGGTTGGAGCCGTTCGCATGGCCATGGCCCTGGTGTAAAGGAGGGTGTAAAGTTTGAGTGGACGCAGGAGTTCATATCCAATGGCACCTGTGCGAACTTTGTCGCGGATTTCGAGGTCAATGCCCCAGGGTTGCATTGCGAGAAGCCCTTGAGTGAGCCATACGTAGATGATGACTTCGCGCAAACTCATGGGCATTGAAGCGGTGCTGGATGCATAAAAGGCTTCGAAAACCATGATGTGTACGTAGCCAAATACAAACTGCGTCACGACATTGGCAAGGGCACCAGCGCGGTATTGCAGCAGAACGCGAAATTGCGCGCTGAAAAAGGCAACGTAAGGGATGAGTAAGCGCGTAAGTGCCATGAGAGCCGGGTCAGAGAATGAATTGCTATTAGCGATTTTCGGCATAGAGGCGCGAGATGATTTCTTCGATGGGAGTGTTTTCGACAAAGAGGTCGCGTACGGGGTGCTGCGCCGTGATGCGGGCGATCAGGTCTGCCGTGGCAACGCGGTCGGGGTCAAATGTGAGATGTACGCGGTGTCCGTCGCGCAATACGACAGATGCGTCGGGGTCGGTGATGTCTTCTGTGCCTTCGAGATCGACGATGAGGCGGCGCTCTGTTGTGACGCGAGCGCGAAGGTTTTCGAGCGGGCCATCAGATAGTATTTGGCCCTGTCCGATGACCATTACCCGCGTGCAGAGGGCTTCGATGTCGTCCAGGTCGTGGGTGGTGAGGATGACGGTGACATCGCGTTCCTGGTTGAGGCGTTTGATGAAGTCGCGCACGGCGAGTTTGGAGACGATGTCGAGGCCAATGGTCGGTTCGTCTAAGAAGAGGATTGATGGACGGTGTATGAGGGCAGCGGCGAGGTCACAGCGCATGCGCTGGCCCAGGCTGAGTTGGCGCACGGGTATGTCGAGAAGCGATTCGAGGTCGAGAATGGCGATCATTTCATCGCGGGTTTGCGCGTATTGGAGATGGTTGACGCGATAGATATCGCGGAGCAGATCAAAAGATTCGATGACGGGCAGGTCCCACCACAATTGCGTGCGTTGTCCAAAGACCACGCCGATTTGTGCGACGTGGGCGATGCGTTCTTTCCAGGGCACGCGACCGAGGATTTCACAGCGGCCAGTATCGGGAACGAGGATGCCGGACAGTACTTTGACTGTGGTGGATTTGCCCGCGCCATTGGGACCGATATAACCGATGAGTTCGCCGGGTTCAACTGTGAAGGAGATGCCGTCGAGGGCAGTTATCTGGCGGTAGTTGCGGTGCATGACGCCGCGCAGCGCACCCCACACACCGGGCTGGCGTTGGGCGATTTGGAAGGTTTTGACGAGGTTTTCGACAATGATGTGGGGCATGGCGCAATATGCAGGGTTATATTTCTTCGTGTTTATTAGACGGGTATCTCGGCGGGTGTGTTTTGATTTGTGGGAATTTTTTTAACTGGACGAATCCCGCGAGCTATGGTTTTGCATAAAAATAGCGTGCCCGATTCGTACGTACAGAATCGGGCACGCGCTTTTGTAGAGATGGAATCCAGATCTTTACTGCGTGGTCTGGTAATACGGGTTGGTGCCTTCGGCGTGGTCTGTGATATCGCGGATGTTTGCAATTTCGGGAACGGCTTCTTTTATCATGACTTCCACGCCCTGTTTGAGGGTGACATCGACCATCCCACAGCCCTGGCATCCGCCGCCAAATTGGAGAAAGGCCGTGTCTTCTTTTACATCGACCAAGGATACGTGACCGCCGTGTGCGGCAATGCCCGGGTTGATTTTTTCGTCGATTACCATTTGGATTTTTTCGGCCACGCTGCCTTTGAGGTGTGGTGGAACTTTGTGCGGGTTGTCAATTTTGAAGCCGCGTCCCATCAGGCCATCGACAAAATCGAGTGTGATGTCCTGGGTATAAGGCACGCTGTTTTCGTCGATGTAAATGTCGAAGCCGTCGTATGGTATCGCGGTATCGCGGTCGGTGTCCTGTCCTTCGGCCACGAAAGCGAGGCGGTAGTTGGCCTGCAGAGGCGATGTTGCTTCGGCGGTGATGCGCACGCCTGTAATCACCTGTTCTTGCTCGTTTATCAAGCGGGTGATTTCTGCTTGTGCAACGTCTGTGACGGTGATGTCCATGGAGTTTCTCCTGTGTCAATTACGGCATTGTGACTTGTAAGAGTTCGTCTGCTTTATGCGCGAGATGATTTTCGAGCTGGTGCCCATCTCCCATCAGGTCTTGCAATGTAATGCGGTCGAGCATCTGGTCAACCACAAATTGGATGGCATTCCAGAGGGAGCGAATTGAGCAATCGACAGCATGTGTGCAGCAGGCTTCATAACCGGTGTGTTCGTCGCAAAAGTCGTCGTTGAAGAACGGGTCGCCGAGGGCACCGAGGACGTCGGAGATCAGGATTTCACTGGCAGGACGAGCCAATTTATACCCGCCGGCTTGACCGCGCACACTTTCGACGAGGTCGCTCAGGCGCAAGAGGCGGACGAGTTTGCCGACATGGGCGGTGGATAATCCTTCGGCGCGGCTGATTTCGGGAATCGAAATGCTGCCACCGGTTTCAGATGCGCGCTGTGCTACCTGCATGAGACAGCGCAGGCCGTATTCTTCTTGTGTGCTCAATTTCATAAAAGGACCTTTTCAGGAGAGACACTGTCAAAACATGCCCAATTCGAGTTTGGCCGCTTCTGACATGCGTTCTGGCGTCCAGGGAGGGTCGAATACGAGGTCGAGTTTGACATCGTAAACGCCTTCGGCAGATCGGGCTGCGGATTCGACCTGTCCGGGCAAAATACCCGCGGCGGGACAGTTGGGGGCTGTGAGTGTCATTTGTACGTAGGTATTGCCGTCTTCTTCTACTTTGATTTCGTAGATGAGGCCCAGTTCGTAAATGTCAACAGGGATTTCTGGATCATATACTGTTTTGAGTGCTTTTACGATTTCTTCTTTTACGGCTTCAGTGTCGATGGGGCCTTCTGGCGGGGATTTTTCGGGCGGTGATTCCGGCGCTTCAATATTGTGAATTTCCTCAGTATGGTCGGATTCATCGTTGGATTCAGATGTGTCTTTGCGGAAGATGTTCAGGAGGCTCATATGTTATCTCTCTGTGGTTATAGGCGTTTGGACATTGTCTATAGCTGCCCGGAGCGCGTGCCACGATAGGGTCGCGCATTTGATGCGGGTGGGATAGTCGCGCACGCCGGCAAAAACGAATAGTTTGCCCATCTGGTCGAGGTCGAGATTGCTGGATGGGTCGGTGAGCATCGCATGAAAGTCTTTGAAATAGGTTTCTGTTTCGCCGAGGGTTTTGCCTTTGATGGTTTCGGTCATTAAGGAAGCCGATGCTTTGGAAATGGCGCATCCCGAACCCTGAAAGCCGATGTCTTTTATGCAGTCGCCGTGGAGTTGGAGATAAACCTCTACTTTATCGCCGCAAAGGGGATTGTAGCCTTCGGCAAAGCGGTCTGCTGGATCGAGTACGCGAAAATTTCTGGGGTTTTTGTTGTGATCCAGAATGAGTTGCTGGTAGAGTTCGCGCAAATCTGACATCAGCCAAAAATCTTTCGCACACTGTGAAGGCCAGAGACCAGCGCGTCAATGTCTTCACGCGTGTTGTAAAATGCCAGGGAAGCGCGCGTTGCTGCGGGTATGTCGTAGTGTTTCATAATGGGTTGCGCGCAGTGGTGTCCGGCGCGAACCGCGACACCGGCCTGGTCGAGAATGGTGCCCACATCGTGGGGATGAATATCGGCGAGGGTAAATGAGAGCACGCCTACTTTGCGCTCGGCTGTGCCGATCAGTTTGAGGTCCGGCACACCGCACAGTGCGCCGTGTGCGTATTCCAGCAGATTGGCTTCGTATTTTGCCGCGCCATCAAAGTCGATACTGTTGAGGTAATCAATGGCGGCTCCCAGGCCAATACTGCCCGCGATATTGGGCGTTCCCGCTTCAAATTTATTGGGCAAGTTTCCGTACGTAATACTGTCAAAATCAACGCTCTGGATCATGCTGCCCCCACCCTGGTAGGGCGGCATGGTATCGAGATATGTTTCGCAGCCGTACAGGACGCCAATGCCCGTGGGTGCGAACATTTTGTGTCCCGAAAAGGTGTAGAATTCACAGCCGAGGGCGCGTACATCCACGCGCTGATGGGGCACGGCTTGTGCGCCGTCGATATGTACGGGCACGCCGTGGGCGTGTGCGATTTGCACGATTTCTTCCACGGGATTGACTGTGCCGAGCACATTGGAGATGTGTACGATGGAGACGAGTTTTGTGCGCGAGGAGAAAAGGGTTTGATACGTGTCCATACAGAGTTCGCCCCGGTCGTTCATGGGGACGACGCGCAGTTTGGCTCCCTTGTCCCGGCAGAGCATCCACCAGGGAACGATGTTGGAATGGTGCTCCATTTCGGTGATGATGATTTCGTCGCCCTCGCCGATTTGCTCGCGTCCAAAGGTTTGTGCAATGAGATTTATGCCTTCGGTGGTTCCGCGCACAAAGATGATTTCTCTGTCTGAGGCCGCATTGATAAAGGTCGCCACTTTTCTTCTGGCGGCTTCATAAGCATCGGTCGCTATTTGCGAGAGGTGGTGTACGCCTCTGTGTACATTGGCATTCTGGTCGGTGTAATAATGCGAGAGGGCATCGATGACCGCGCGGGGTTTTTGCGCTGTGGCGCCATTGTCGAGGTACACGAGCGGTTGGCCCTGCACTTGTTGGCCCAGGATGGGAAAGTCCGCGCGAATGCGGCGCACGTCAAAGGGCGGTGCTGGACGCGCGGCTGGCTCGGGCGGTTGGAGTGTTAAGATGTCCAGAGGCGAATTCATGCGATGTCCCTTGCATCGATGTGTTCGAGGCGGGTGTCGATTAAGTCGCTCAGGTGCGACCGCACGGGGGCGAGGGTCACGCGCCCGATAATGTCATCGGCAAAAGCGCGGAGCAAAATTTGCTTTGCCTCGGTTTTGGGAATGCCGCGTGTTTGCAGGTAAAAGAGCGCGTTTTCGTCGAGTTGACCTATTGTTGCGCCATGCGAACACTTGACTTCATCGGCGTAGATTTCGAGTTGGGGTTTGGTGTTGACGCGCGCGTTGTCCGAAAGCAGAATATTTTCGTTTTGCTGGTAGGCATCGGTGTGTTGCGCTTTTTGATGTACGTGAATTTTCCCCCGGAAAATCGCGCGAGATGATCCTCCCAAAATCCCTTTGTAGAGTTCGTGGCTGGGACAATGGGGTTC
This sequence comes from Gemmatimonadota bacterium, assembly GCA_026706845.1. NCBI lineage: Bacteria > Pseudomonadati > Gemmatimonadota > Gemmatimonadota bacterium. Next base: position 11,935 of record JAPOXY010000220.1, on the reverse strand, counting down.
GGCGTGCTCAAGCAGGGTGTAGTTATCGACTTGTTGGGATCCTTCGAGGGCGTAAAATCCATTGACGGTGGCTTCACTGCCTTCGCCGCACAGGTACGCGCTTACGTCGTTGCGAACAAATGCCCCGCCGAGTGTAAAATCGTGAAAGGTCATCCTGCTGCTGCGCCCGAGTTGTGCCTGAAAATTGGCGACGTGCAAACCCGCTGTGCCCTGCAATTCGAGGCGGATACAATTTACGCTGGCATTGTCGCGGGCGATAATTTCTGTGACTGCATTGGTAAAATAAGTCTCTGTGCCTGTTCCCGCATAGGTTTCAACAAGCGAAAGCTGACTGTTTTCATCCGCGATGATCAGATTGCGCGGATGAGATATTGTGGGGATTTCTGATGCCGTTGTGATAAAGAGGATATGCACGGGGGCTTCGACTGTGATATTGCGCTGAACATGGATGAATACGCCATCGCGCATGAATGCCGTGTTGAGAGCGGTGAAGGCCAAATCTGCGGTTTGTGCGAGTTTGCCCAGGTGCGCTTTGACGAGTGGATGGTCGTACACGTCGGCGAGGTTGGCAATGGTTATGCCTTCTGGTACGTCAGATGTGTGTTCTGGCGCGTAATGCCCATTGATGAATACAAGGCGGATGCCCTGCAGGTCGGGATAGATGAAGGGTTCCAGTTCTGCATCTGCAAGAGGGGCAGGGGTTGCAGGCTCAAAATCAGTTCTGATGAGCGCTGAGGGATTCACGCTTTTCCAGGCTTCATCCGCCGTGGTGGGATATCCCAGGCGGTCAAAGTCGGCAATTGCCTGTTGGCGCAATGCGCGCAGTGGCTGACCATTGAGGCTGGATTCAAATTTTTGAATCCAGGATGTGTGATTAGACGCTTTGTGTCGCGTGTTCTTCTTTGATCCAGTCATAGCCTTTTTCTTCCAATTCCAGGGCGAGTGTTTTGTCACCCGATTGCACGATGCGTCCGTCGAGCATAACGTGGACCACGTCGGGCACGATATTGTTGAGCAAGCGCTGATAGTGCGTGACTACAATGGTCGCTTTGTCCGCGCTGTGGAGTGTATTGACGCCGTTGGCAACAACGCGCAGGGCGTCGATATCGAGTCCAGAATCGGTTTCGTCGAGTATGGCGAGGCGGGGTTCCAGAACGGCCATTTGCAAAATTTCATGGCGTTTTTTTTCGCCGCCGGAAAAGCCTTCGTTGACCGAACGTTTGAGGAATTTTTCGTCCATTTCGACCAGTTTGAGTTTGTCGCGAATCAGCGCGAGGAAGTCTATGGCATCGACTTCTTCTTCATCTCTGGCCGTTCGGAGGGCGTTGAGGGCTGTGCGCAGGAAGTACGCGCTGTTGACACCGGGTATTTCTACCGGGTACTGAAAGGCGAGAAAGACGCCCTGTACTGCGCGTTCATCCGGGTCCATATCGAGCAGGTCCTGGCCCTCGTAGATGACTTCGCCTTCTGTAACGCTATAGGCTTCGTGGCCTGCGAGGACCTGGGCCAATGTGCTTTTGCCCGATCCGTTGGGGCCCATAATGGCGTGGATTTCTCCCGCGTTGACCGCGAGGTCGATGCCGTGAAGAATTTCCGCGCCTTCCACACCTGCGTGCAGGTTTCGAATTTCGAGCATGTTATTTGGTTCCTTGAGTTAGGGTGATCGTATCAGCCTCATGTATTCGTCGTGTTTTCCAATCCAAAACCAGACCAGGACTTCCTCATCTTCAAATGCCAGCGTTCTATAGTGCGTGCCAACTCTTGCAGACCAGTACGCGCCGACTTTCTTCAAATGCAGGGACGGATGTTTTGAATCTTGCTTCAGCAGTTCAAAATTTTTATCTGCGAGTTGTTGTATCTTGCGAGGGAGGTTTTGATAACACGTCCAAAAATCAGGGGTCGCTTTATAGATCGGTACACCTGCCTGCCCGAAAATCCTCTCGGGCTTTTTTGCCGAGATCATCGAGCCTGCCCGCTTTCACATCTTCCTCAAACTGTTTATCCCATGCATCTGCATTGGCTTCCAAAATTTCGTGAAGCTCAATTTCCAAAGTATCCAGCAATTCTTTTTTTGTTCTTTTTTGACAATTTACTTCGGGGATTTCTCGTATCCTTCCAATCCACCTCTCGCCGTTTTTTTGGATTTGGGCAGTATAGGTTTCTACGCCATCCCGTTCCTGGATTTGGGCTGTGTAAATCTGCGCCATATGTATCTCCTTAGCTAATTACCCGACGCTGCCTTCGAGGCTGATGCCGAGGAGTTTTTGGGCTTCGACGGCAAATTCCATGGGCAGTTCTGCGAGGACTTCTTTGCAGAAGCCGTTGACGATCATTGAGACGGCGTCTTCTGTGGAGATGCCGCGCTGGTTGCAGTAGAAGATCTGGTCTTCGCCAATTTTAGATGTGGTGGCTTCGTGTTCGACCTGCGCGGATGGGTTGCGCACATCGATATAGGGAAAGGTGTGTGCGCCACACTGGTCGCCGATGAGCATGGAGTCGCATTGCGTAAAGTTTCTGGCGTTGTGCGCGCCTTTGAGCACTTGTACGGCGCCGCGATAGGTGTTTTGTCCGAGCAGAGCGGATATGCCTTTGGAGATAATGGTACTTCGGGTGTTTTTCCCTATGTGGGTCATTTTTGTGCCGGTGTCCGCCTGTTGCTTGAGGGAGGTGACGGCGACAGAGTAAAATTCGCCGACTGAGTTGTCACCCTGAAGAATGCAACTCGGATATTTCCAGGTGATGGCCGATCCGGTTTCGACCTGTGTCCAGGAGATTTTGGAATTTGCGCCCCGGCAGGCACCGCGTTTGGTGACGAAGTTGTAGATGCCTCCCTTGCCGTCTATATCGCCGGGATACCAGTTTTGGACGGTGGAGTATTTGATCTGTGCATTGTCGAGTGCGACGAGTTCGACTACGGCGGCGTGGAGTTGATTTTCATCGCGCATTGGCGCTGTACAATTGTGAACAGCCGTGCCACGCACAGTGTAGCTGTGGGTCTCGGCGACGTCAATGTTGAAGACGAGGTCGTCGTAGGACGCGCGGCTCACCTCGCGAATCGGAACGATAAAGTGGGTGTCCGTTTCGCGCACCATATCCCATTTTTTGCCTTCGGTGTAGCCGACATAGTACAGCGGCTGGCGGTTGATAATGCGGTCGGACTGGTTGGAGAATTTTCCTTCCCCACCTTTGCGGACCGTAATCCAGGCATAGATGCCCAGCCGGTTCAGCAGCATCTGGACTTGCTGAGCCAGTGTCTCAGAGCCGGTGCAGAAGCGCACCATGCGCGAATTTTTTCGGTCGTGGACATTGCCATCCCCTTTGAGGTAGGCGTCGAGAAGTATCTTGGCCTGGCGCGTGGGTAAGCTCATCAGTCCATCGCTCAGCATCTTCGAGCAGGCTCCTTTGCCGCAGTGTTCGATGAACCAGTCGGCATATTTTTGTGAAAAAAATGAGACGCCAGCACCGTTGCGGTCGGGTTGCTCAGTCAGATACGATGGCCTACCGGTAACATCTTCAATCAGAGATCGCGTTTGCGCGATAAGGTCCTTTTCGTGCAGGCCAAAGGAGAATTGATTGGTGTGCTGATTATTGGCCTTGTTGTGGTAGGAACTGCCTTCGGCGAGATAATATCCGAGCAGTTCAGATTCCGGGTCACTAAAGGTAGAAGTTTCCTGCTGTTGTAACTTGGGTACGAGAACGAAATCGCCTTTCGCCAGTTGCCCGGCAGGGATCCATTCGGGGGTGGCCGCAAGCAATTTCTCGGTATTGACTTCGGGCAACCAGCCGTTGCGCGGTTTGCGTTTTTGCAGGACATTCGCACGCTTGATGCCCAACACGGGATGTTCAGGGGTAAGGCTAAACTGGTTGTAGCGCGAGACCGGGCGAATGGTGATCATTTCGCCTTTGTGGTGCCGGGTCATGGCAGCGCGCACTTTGCGAGGAGTACCTTCGTGGTCGTACACCAGATCGCCGGGTTTTAGACTTTCAATATTTCTCCAGCCAGCAGGTGTTGATACTTGTTCACCGGGCGGGAGGCAACCTTCCAAATACGATACATAAGCACCCTCTTCAGCGATGACGAGCGTGCGCTCAAACTGCCCGGTGTTGGCGGCGTTGATGCGGAAATAAGTCGATAATTCCATTGGACAGCGCACGCCTTTGGGGATATAGCAAAAGGACCCATCGCTAAAGACAGCCGAGTTGAGGGCGGCAAAATAATTGTCGGTGTGCGGGACGACAGATCCGAGATACTGGCGCACGAGGTCGGGGTGGTCTTGCACGGCTTCTGAAAAAGAGCAAAAGATAACGCCCGCTTCGGCGAGTGTTTCCTTAAAGGTGGTCGCAACCGAGACGCTGTCAAAGACCGCATCGACAGCCACGCCGGCCAGCATTTTTTGCTCTTCGAGGGGGATGCCGAGTTTTTCATAGGTGGCGAGCAGTTCGGGATCGACTTCGTCCAGGCTTGCGGGGCCATCGCCTGCGTTTTTCGGTGCTGCGTAATACACGATGCTTTGATAGTCGATATCAGGGTAGGTGACCATGGCCCACTGTTCGCTTTTTTTGCGTTTGAGCGGGTCTGTCATGGTCAGCCAGTGGCGATAGGCTTTTAAGCGCCATTCGAGCAGCCAGTCGGGTTCATTTTTTTTCTGAGAAATAAATCGAATAATGTCTTCATTCAGACCTGGGGGCGCAGATTCCTGCTCGATATCTGTCACCCATCCAAATTTGTAATCGCTCGTTGCGAGCGTTTCAAGTTCCTGGGCCTGTGAACTCATTGTAGAACTCCTTTTGGGGTCTAAAAAGTAGTCGCGCAATGGCAAACTTACCTAAAGCATACAAAAATGTCAAGATTAAAGATATAAAAAAAGCCAAAAATAATTTGTTGTAAAGTAACATATTAGAGGTGATAAATTATCCCCATGCCTTGCCGCTGGCGCGCCTGCGACGCTTGCTGCCGGGCAGGTCTTTTTTGGCAACGGCAAAGCCGAGTAGCCCTTTTTGTCCGAGCTTTTTGAGATAGGCGAGCAGGGATATTTCAGCTTCTTTCACATTGAGCTGGTGAGTTTCACTCAGGCGCTTGATGATGGCTTCGACGGTTGTGCGCCCGTCGCACATGTCCCAGACCTGCGCGCCAATTTCGTCGAGTACCAGTGTTTTTTGTTGGGGAATCCAAAAGATTTTAGATAGAGTTCGCACTTTCCACGAATCGCCGCGGGTGAGGGTGACGTGGATCTCGCCATCATCGTTTTTTTCCCATTCGACCTGGTTGTTGCGAACGGGCTTGGATTTGAACATGGCTTCGCGGCCAATTTTAGGTTGTTTTTTGAATAGCATGACAGGACTCCGCTTGTGGGCGAATAGACAGGATAAACAATATTTTGTCAGGAAATGGCTTTTACATCTTTGCAATAGGCATCGAGGTTTGGGGCACCTTCGGATTTTTTCCAGTAGGTCTGTACGACAAAAATTTTATTGGTCTCCATATCGGTCCAAATCCGTCCCGAAAGATTCTGGCGGGGGCGCATATTCCAAAAGGGCAGGGGTTGGAGAAGGCCCTGCCATCGACTTTTGGGATGTCCATTGATCGAGAGTACAATATTGGAACCATGAGTTTGGATATCAGTTTCAATGTGAATATGTCGAAGATCTTTTGTAAAAAATTCGACGTACCATTCATCGAGGTCTTTGCTACTGAGGATTGTGCGCGCTAAGCTGAAGCGGTCAATATTGAGCCGTGTGCTGTCTTTTTGAAATCTCAAGCCTATATGCCCGGATTTGAGTTCAAAATTTTCGAGTTCGTATTCCGGGGGGGATTGGCAGATCATGTCGTAGAGTGCCCAGGTCAGGGGATCGCCGGGTGGGGTGTCTCGAAGGGTATTGAGGACGGGGGACAGAACAGAGGTGAGGTTTTCATCTGTGCGCCCCATAATACGAATAAAAATGAGACGGTCCGAGGCGGGGCTATACGTCGCGAGCGTGTGTACTGTGTAACGCGATTCCCAGACAAAATACTGCGTGTTTTGCATGGCGGGAAGGTCGAGGTCAATGGCTTTGGGGTTGCGTTCAACGCGCAGACGGCTTTTTTGTTTTTTGGCATTTTTTGCCAGACCTTCGATGTAGCGATCCACGATTTGCGCCACGCGATCATCCCCTCGCGCTTCTTTCCATTCGAGTTCGAGGCGTGCAATTTGAGAATCGTCGAGGCGCACTTCGCCCGAGTTGGCCTCTCCCGATATTTTGCCCGGGTTCCATTCCGATGGAATGTTCAGGCCAATGCCATGCCAGGAAAAGGGTGCGTATTCGTCAAATGTGAGGTTTTTCATGATGCTCTTTCCATTCAGTGTTCGTGCGTCTGCGCTCACACAGATAAGATACAAGTGGGTATTTGCGGTGTCAAGAGTGGATATGTAGATGTATTTACGGTGTTTAGTGTGGATGAGATAGGGAAAGATAGTACATTTTTTTAAAATTATTTGAGATGAAAACTTGACGGATGCACGAACGTTCACTATATTCAAATGTGCAGGTTATTGATATATGCATTTTTGAAAAATAAATAAGGAGGTGTGTTATGCGAAAAAAATTAACTGCGCGCCAACAGGAGATATACGATTTTATTGCCCAGGTGATTCGCAATCAGGGATATCCGCCTACGATCCGAGAAATTATGGAAGCTTTTGGGATTGCTTCGACCAATGGCGTGCGAACCACGCTGTCCGCATTGGAAAAAAAAGGGTATATTCGGCGAACCGCCATGCTGTCGCGCAGTATTGAGTTGACGGATTACCAGGCACGCGATACATCGCTTTCCGGCGATGTGCGCGAGGTGCCAGTGATTGGGCGCGTTGCTGCCGGTGAACCGATTCTGGCAATGGAAAATATCGAGAGTACGCTTGCGGTTGATTCCGGGTTTGTGCCGAGGGGCGATGTTTTTGCCCTGCAGGTTGAGGGTGATAGCATGCGCGATGCCGGAATATTAGACGGCGATTTTGTGCTTGCGCGCCATCAAGAATCCGCCCATCAAGGTGAAATTGTCGTGGCTGTGATTGGCGAAGAAGCGACGGTTAAGCGCTACTATCGAGAGGGTTCGGAGGTCAAGTTGGTGCCCGAAAACGAAGCCTATCAACCCATTGTAGTGGGCGAAAGCCACGAGACATTCCGTATTGCCGGCAAAATCGTGGGTTTGATGCGGTCTTTTTAGATGAGGCAGAATGCCGCTGCGTTATAATATAAAGAGAGGTCTTAATAGATCTCTCTTTTTTATTTTTTTTGCCTGAAATGCATGCCCGGCAGTTGTTCGATATTGCCCTGAATTTCGAGACTCAAGAGGATGTTGAGGGTTTCTCCAGAAGAGAATCCCACGGCTCTGGCGAGGGCGTCAATATGTACGGGGGTCGCATCGTCAGACGGGTTGGCGAGAGCGTCCCATACGCGTTGTTCTCGGTCGGATAGAGAGGGTTGCGCAGGGGGTTGATGCTCATTTCGCTCCGTTGCAGGGGGAAGCGCTGACTGATATTCAATTTCGCTCAAAATATCTTGCGCCGTCTGCACGAGAATGGCCCCCTGGCTGAGAAGACTATTTGTGCCCTGACTTTTGCCCGAGTAAATTGGACCGGGTACGGCAAAGACATCGCGGTTCTGGTCAAGTGCAAATTGGGCGGTGATGAGTGCGCCGCTCTGTTTGCCCGCTTCAACAACGACTGTGCCGAGGCTCAAGCCACTGATGATGCGGTTGCGTCTTGGAAAGTTGTGGGCTTCTGGACCGGTGCCCAGTGGAAATTCTGAGAAGACCACACCGCGTTCGCATATTTGTTCAAATAGGGTGCGATTTTCTGGTGGATAAGGGCAATCCAGGCTGCTGCCCAGTACTGCTGCTGTTGCGCCGTGTTCGAGTGCCCCCCGGTGTGCATGGGTATCAATGCCAACGGCCATTCCGCTGACTACTGTTATCCCCGATCTGGCGAGATCACTTCCCAGGCGATGCGCGGTTTCCCGTCCATAAGCCGTGAAAGAGCGCGAGCCGACAATGCTTATGGTGGGGCTGTGGCAATGGCTTATGTCGCCTTTTGCAAAGAGCAGAGGTGGTGGGGCGTAGATTTGGGTCAGAATTTCGGGATAGAGGGGATCGGTGAGCGTGCAGATCTGGATGTCGAGGTCTTTTGCGCGTGAGACTTGATCTCGCGCCCAATCCCAGTCCCGATTAGTAGAGATAGATTGCGCGGTACCGGGACCAATGCCGGGGGTCTCGCACAGTGCTCTGGGAGATTGCAAGAGTATATTTTCCGGCGTTTCAAAATGCTCGAGAAGGGCGCAATAGGCAGCGGGGCCCAGGCCCGGTACCGCGTAGAGTACCAGCCAGGGTATAGCGTGGTCACACATAATGTCTCGTTTGAGGGGTGCGTTTTTAGGGATACAAGTAAGCAATATTTATGCCAAAAAAAAAGCCCGTTAAATGGGCTTTTTTTCTTTTTTATGTGAATATTTTGTTCACAATGCGGGTGATGGGTTGAAATATTTGAAAGCTGGAAGAGGAGGATTCAGTCTCTTGAATATCCGGGAATATTGTAGAGGGGAACCGCCCATCCCGCATCCTGGATTAACAAATTTGCATCTACGCTTTTGGGTTCAGCTATCGCGCCAAAGTCTTTCCATTGGTTGCCATCCAGGGGTTCGGTATAGCCTTCGTTTTGGAAAAAGCCTATTAGCTTTTCGCGCATTGTTTTTACCTCGGAAGCGTGCAGGATATTGTACGCACAGTTGCGCGTTTCCTCTGCATCTGTGCGGTGATCGAGCAGGTATTCCTTTTGGTCGCCCGCTGAATAGATGTATTTCAAGTTGCCGTCATAGGCCATGTACATACCCCGTTGTCCGCGCTGAATCTGACCGTAAATCATTCGTTCCTGCCCATTGCCGACGAGATCGGCCATGTCCAGACCATCTAAATCTGCGTTGTTATGGGATATACCTGCTGCGCCCAAAAATGTGGGGATCAGGTCCATCAAGCCACACGGTGTTTCTTCTGTAACACCGCGGGGAAAACGCTCGGGATAGCGCACCAGCATGGGGACTCGAGCCGCTGCATCGAGAAAGCTGCGCTTGCCAAAACAGTTGTAATCTCCCAGCAGTTCACCGTGATCTGATGACCAGGCAATGAGGGTATTGTCCAGTTCTCCCTGTTGTTCGAGTTCGTCAATGATCCGGCCCACGCTGTAGTCGATGAACGATATGCACGCCCAGTAATACCCGCGCATAACCTGCAACATGCGATTGTCCAATCCCGCATCGCGGTATTTGTATCGATTCTGATGGCGGTTGAAATGCGTCCACAGATCTTCCATGTTATCGGGGCGTTTGGGAAAGGGCATCAGGGCACCGCGATAGAGTTTGTTCCAGGGCGTTGGCGGCGAAAAGGGCGGATGCGGATGGATAAAACTCGACCACAGGAAAAATGGTTTGGATGTGTCGCGGTTTTTCAGAAAGTCAATGCTGCGGTCTGCGACCCAGGCCGTTGGATGATGGCGTGCGGGGAGTTGAGAAATTTGCGGGATATAATACATTTCTCCTCTCGCGCCCATTGGATCATGTACATATTCATAGCCGTGTGCATGCAAGTATTTTAGATAATCGTTTGTATCAATCGTTCCCGAAATTTCTTCCTGTACATCTCGTGCGTGAAATCCTCGCAGTCCTCCACGATCACCGGTAAAGTGCATTTTGCCCACTCCGTGACAGAGGTACCCGCCCTGTGCGAGGAGGTCCATCAGCGATGGGCGGTCTGTCGGTTGTCTAAATCCATTGTCAAAGCACCCATTTTTGTGCGGATACTGTCCGGTAATAAGGGATGCACGGGCTGACACACAAACGGGCGAGGGCGTGTATCCTTTGGTAAAATTTACTCCTTCATGGCACAACCGATCCATCACTGGCGTGCGAATATGCGGATTGCCTGCCGCGTGAATGGTGTCCCAGCGTTGCTGGTCGGTAAATGCGAATAGAATATTGGGTTGTTTGGGCATTCTTCACTCCTTGGATAATACTGACTTAACCCGCGTCAGCACATGTTTTAATAACTCGAAGCTTTCATGTAAAAACACAGCCAGAATCCCACCAGAACGGTGGTGGCAGATAGGGCAAACACGCCTTGAAGATGTACGAGGTCTGCGAGTACGCCTCCAAATATGGGATAGAGCGAACCAATGCCCAGCACGGTGTTGGTAATGCCGATATAGGTTGGGCGGCGCTCTGCTGGCGCGATGTCTAAAAGATAACTTTTGAATCCGATAAAGATGCCTGTTGTCGTTCCACCTATTAAAAGAAAAATCGGCGAAAAGCAAGCCGCGATTATCCACTCAGACGCATGTTGCAACAAACTCGCTTGGTTGCTCAAGATCAATGCCATACACGGAATTGAAGCCACGCCCAGCACGGCGAACAAGACCACGCGGTGGTTTCCGTAGTTGAGAGAGAGTCTTCCCCATATTATATTAAAAATAGCTGCGCCTATGGTTTGTATGGCTAAAAAAAAGCCGACGGTGCTTTCCGAGATGTAAAATGTCTCCTGGGCGAGTACTACGTAAAATGGAAGTGAGAAGCCGATGCCCGATGCCAGCATTTGAACCAGGAGGAACCGTCCAAAATTGCGATCGCGGCGCAGTAATTGAGGAATACCGCGAATCACCTGAATGGCGTTTCGGTGGGTCGTGCTCATCTCGCCTTCTGGCTCTCGAACCAGACAGAAACACCCAATGCCCAGGCTCATCATCCCGGCGCCCATTGCGAAGATCATGACATAATTTATCGGAAAGTCATAACCGCTATCTGAGTCGAGAAAATACTTGACCAATATGCCTGCGAGAATGCTCAATACGCCACCGAGAAATGAACGGGATGCGTAAAACAATCCCGTGTGCGACCTCGGCAGAGATCTGCCCACGATATCTGTATAGGCATTGCCCGCGGGACCTCCAAAAAGAGAAGCGATGCCATATAGAATGAGAAAGCTGCTCAATACCAGACTGGGCCGTTCGAGTCCGTACCACGCGAGCAGTGGCACGATTGCCCAGATCAGCGACATGCGCATGGTATTGGCCTGTCTGTACACAGGTAGCCGACGCGCACGCCGCTCCAGATATCCCGCCACGAGCAATTGGGGCAGATGCCAACCTGCGCGGTGTAGAGATGAGGCCAGGCCGACCAGCGTATCTGAGGTTGTAAAATGCCGAATAAAAATGGGTAAGACTGTGGTGGGGTCTAAAAATGCCGTGCCAAATGCGAAGATGCCACCATTTAATGTTCCCACAATAAAGTTGAATCGCGCATTGCCCTTTTCAGGTAAGAATCCCATTTATTTTTCCACTGTTGGCGCATTATTATATCTTGCACATGCGGGAGATGCAAGATGAAAGTTGCGTTCAATGCTGTGGGAGTGTTAATATAGCTTCTTAAGTTATAGATCAATTTTTAGTATGAGGAGAATTCTATGTCCAGAATTATTTATCTCGCCAGTCCCTACGGTTTTTCGTCTCAACAGAAACAGAAACTTTTGCCCGAGTTTGTTCAGGTGCTCGAGTCTCTCGGCGCAGAAGTGTGGGAACCGTTTGAACGCAATAATCAGATTGATAAAGCACAGCCCGGATGGGCGTATCAAATCGGGCAGGCAGATGTGCGCGATGTCAAAGAATCAGACGCGATATTTGCCATTGTCAATGGTACGCCGCCCGATGAAGGTGTGATGGTTGAGCTTGGGATTGCCATTGCATTGGAGAAAAAGACCTTTTTGTTTCGAGACGATTTTCGCCGCTGTACCGATTCGGAAGACTATGCGCTTAACCTTATGCTTTTTACAGGTCTGCCAGAACACGGCTGGGAAGATTATTATTATACTTCTTTGGATGAAGTTGCCAATTCCGATAAAGCTCTGGTGCGCTGGCTGAAT
>JAPOXY010000219.1 GCA_026706845.1 Gemmatimonadota bacterium | reverse complement strand
ACTCAATTTCAAAGGCATTGCTTTTAATGAGAGTGTTTATTTGCTGTGCCTCTATCTGAAATGGTTTTCTATCGAGTAAATCTCGGGGAGCCATTTGGGAAAGGTCATTCTGAGCCGCTTGACGTGCCTCGCTGTCAAGACAATGCAAAGCCAAACGTGTCATCAAATCGTCGAAACCTTGTGCGGGCACATAAAAAGCTGGTCGCTTATTTGCTCTTGCATGCCGGATCAGATCGGCGATGTGTTCTGGTATCTCGCCATCTTCATACCTACACCAGTAAAGAGTACCCAACCCTTGTCCAGTGTAGGCGGTTTTAAACATTTCCATAACTGACTGATCGCGCCCACTGTATCCAATCACTATCATAGGCGTATTGCGGAGTTCTCTAATAAGAGCCTCTCGGAGCTCTGTCTCTTGTGTTTGTAACTCTTCCTGTGTGTTCTTCAGAGAATCATATCGATAATCTCCGTGCAAAGAAACGCAGACCAATTCCCCTTTAGATGGAATCCGATGTAAACGCTCTTGGCAATCGATACCAACTTCGATTGTCGTAAGGTTGAAATCAGCAGCAGTTCTTGTAGTAAATCCGTCGAAATTGGTTGTCCAGACGGACCGCACTATGTCACCTTGAGCCAAATGTGACAGCAAACGATAGCCCACATGTGGCTTAGCAGAACGTATTCTATCTTGAAAATACGCTCGGCGGTTCTCCATAATTGGATAGCAATGTTCGATATAAAACTCATATTCGTTGGTACTGCCAGCCGATGGAAATATGCCCTGCCGATCCAGCCATTCTTGAATACGACTCTGGACACTGGGAAGGGATAGTTCAGAAAATTGCTCTTCAAGGCCTGGATTATTGGTTACAAAGATACTTCTTTTCCACTCCCATATACATTTTTCGGCAGAGGGAATACCAGAACTAACAGAAGCACCTGCACCAAGAAAAAGTGCATGCTGCGTAGCCCGATTCACACCAACTGAACGAATAAAAGCATCCAGTGGGAGGATTAAATCTTCCTGTTCTTCATGAATATCGGATGCCGTCACGATCAATTCCCTTCGTGAAAGTTGTTATAGGCTGTCTTGCGGCGTTGCCAGGTTTCGTAAATGCCTTTCCACCGACTGAAATCCGTTCGGGTCTCGTCAAAACCGTCGTAGTGCGATAATTTGCCGGCCATTAAAATGTTGTAAAAATCCTGGCTGAGAATCCCGTATTTTTCTTCGTAAAGCGTGAGCCGCCATTCAAGCTGCTTCATCTCAAGGACGAGTTCGTAAAGCTCCATTGTGGTTCTCCTTTTTGGACAGAGAGTAGGGCAATAACAAACTTATTTCAACATACTTGAATGAAACACGACTATAGAATCGGCATTAGCTATCGTCCTCCGGCACTTCTGACATGGCTTTCTTGTATTCGGCAATCCATTGTTCGGCTTCCTCTTTAGTATAGGCTTTGATAATGGCACCGCTGTCTTTCAGAAATTGCTCGATAGAGTCCGCATCCCTTTGGCTTGATGCGTCCGCGAAAATCGCGCCAGACAGATCGGTTTTTGTACCAATCTGGTTCCGGATGCGATCTTCAAAAAATGTAGAGGGTGACCAATTCGTGGAGATAACACCCTCTAAGTGCGTCTCATCAAGAAAAACACCTTGTAGGTGTGCTCCACCAAGAAAAGCACCTTGCAGATGTGCCTTCCGAAGATCGGCTCCCTGCAGATGTGCCCTGTCAAGATCAACCCCTTGTAATCCTGCCTCGCAAAGATCAGCTTTTTGCAGATTTGTAGCGTAAAGATCGGCCCCTTGTAACTGTGCATTGTAAAGATCTGTTCCTTGTAGCCGTGCCATGCTAAGCTCAGTCCCTTGTAGAAGCGTAAACCAGAGCTCAGCCTCTTGTAGATATGCGAGTCTGAGCTTTTTGCAGGTGTGCTTTGACAAGATTGACTCTTTGCAAATGCGCCTCCTCAAGATTAGCTTTTTGCAGGTGTGCCCCAGTCAGAATAGCCCCTTGTAAACGCGCTTTTCTAAGATTAGCCCCATTTAGCCAACTTTCCTGCAAGTTGATTTGGAGATCTTTGAAAATCTCGTGATCCTGCACGAATAGCAATGTCAATAGGCTTTGTACTTCTTCCGAAGGTTTAGATTTGTGCTTTTCTCGATACTCACCTTCACTCGTCGTCTGTCGGATATGGAGACAGAGCATATCCAGTGCTGTCTTTCTCAAATCTTTGCTGTCTTCCGCCAGATGGAAGAGTTCGTAGGCCCCACCCATTCGCACGGAGTCTCTTTCGTGCCCCAGGTGTTCAATGGCGTTTTTCAGACGCTCTTGTCGCAGACCCTGCTCAGTGTTCTGGTTGGCTCTCGCCTGAGCTAGCGCGGCATCTGCTTGAGCGTTCGCAGCATCGGCCTGAGCTTTTGCGGTATCCTCCATCGCCTTAGCGCGCTTGTAGGACATCAGAGCTTGCAAGGCGACCAGTATGCCGCCCATGCCGATTCCAAGAAATGTCAGAATCTTGTTTTTGGCAGTTAAACCTATAAGACCAGAAATGCACTGTTCGACACTCTTGGAGAATATGACGCCCACAAAAACTACCAACAGTATGGCAAGCAGGACGATAAGAGCGATCTGAAAGATCGGAAAAAGATTCTCTTTGATTTTAGAAACGAGATTCATCGCGGATTTCCAAAAAGAATTAAGGATGCTCGGAGGGATCGAACATCCTTTGATGGTTAGCCATAATCAATTCAAGTTGATTATGGAACTTTACTCAACCGGTTTCTTAAAGATGCGTTTGGGAGGCAGTGACACGATGGGGTATCCACATGTCTTCTCTTTTTTCCGAAGATCTTCGCAGATTGCGTGTAAGTCGAACTGGAACCTGGCCGCGTGGGCCTCTCTTATCTTTCTAATTTCTTCAACAATAGGATCTTTCATGCTTCGTCACCATATCCTACTTTAGCTTCTTTCTACAGGACGAAAGTTATTTCGTGAAAGCCACGGATTTTGGATAGTCAAAGGAATCAAAAAACGTTGTTATATTTTCGGCAGGCGTCTTCCAGCGATGGTGGCGCAGGGGTTCGCAATCTTCCTCTTGTACACATTTCTTCAAGCACTTTAACATGTTTTTCGCAATCCCGCTCCCGTCCAAGCTTAGGATATTCGTCCGTCTCGTTCACAGGCTCACCATCCAGATAGGCAAGCCAGGTTTCGATATTGCGTTTAGGAACGAAGATGGCGATTTTGACTTTGTCGCCAGATTCACGCGGCGAAACCCCCTTTTGAGTACAAGCATCATCCAATTGTTTCATCCGCTCCTCAATGCTGTCATTATCACTATCAATCATCACCACAAGAATACCGTTTCGTTTACGCACAGCATCCAGATATGCCGGATAATTATCCTGAACAAATTGATCTCCTGCACCTGCACCGGGCCTCGACCTCGACACAGTATATACCCTCCGATTGCGTTTTTTGAGAAATCTTCGGATAAAAGATTCGTGCTGCTTGTCTTCGCAAAGGACGGTAATTTGGGGACGATTCACGGTGCGAGTCCCTGAGCGTAGAGTTCAGAAATTTTTAACCTGGTATTGTTTTTGACATCCATAATACGCGTATGGCTCTCCGGATCACGCCCCAACCAAACCGCCTTATCGCTGAGAAAATCAATCGCTTCTGGATGGTGAGAAATCAATATGGTCTGAGGCAAGGTGTCACCACAGCCATCCTCCAATTCAGCAAACCATGGTTGCAACTCAGGAAGAGTGACATAGTTATCCGGCTCATCCAAAAACAGAGTGCGTCCAGCATCATCGGCAAAGAGCAAAAAATACAGTACGATCAAAGCACGCTGACCATCTGAAAGATGGTCAAACCGATAGATAGAACTCGATTCTGTATCTGCCGAGAAAAACTCCGCTTGCAACTCTCTGTAATCACTGCCTTTCGGAACAAGTCTCAAACCTGCGAAGCCCGGCAGAACATCGCCTAACTGATCCATTACCTCAAAGATTCGGCGCGGATTCTCTTGTAAGCGTCCCTGATACCACGACGCAAAATTCATACCGCTATCGCTGAGTCTATCGGTGTCAAAATCTGAACCGCTTTTCATGCGTCTTGGCTCTAAAGAGAGCGTCACAAAACGGCGTACTTGATTTCGGAATGCCTGCAATTTCGGATAACCTTCAGCCACTGTTGCCTGTGCTGAGTGTCCCGATTCGAAAGAATATTTTGGCCCCTTGCTGTGATCGTCGTAATAACGCTGTACTTCGCCGTTTTCAAAAACAAAGAGCGGCTTGTCATTGAACAGAAGTTCTTCGCGAGTTACCTGTGCGTAGTGTTTTTCTGGAGCATGCTCAATCACAAGTCGATAAAAATATAGTCCGCCAGAAATGTCAATTTCCAATTCGAAGCGTTGTTCTGGTTTGGTGCTCCAATAAGTGAGATCGGTGGAGAGAAACAATTCGTTGACACCTGCATCGCCGCTAATAAAATCACGCAGTTTCCCAGCAACTTCAAACACAGCCGACTTGCCGCATCCATTTGGTCCGAGGAGCAGCGTCAATTCCTCGAAACGAATCTCAAAGTTGGTCAGGCACTTGTAGTTGTCAATATAAAGGCGTTTGAGCATAGCAATTTAATCCCATAAAATTCGCTGATACTAAAAGCGGAGAACTATAAATATAAAACCTAAAGGCGTGCGTCTCACACCATACCTAAAATAAAGAATGGCATACTTCCATGCAAGGGGTCGCTTCCGTATGGTGCGAAATCAATCGGCGTTGGGACTTTCTGTCTCATTCAGAAAGCCTCAATTCGCCAGATCGAGAATCGTCTCATCCTCAATATTCAACAGACAGCCCACTTCGAGCAGTCGTCCCTGTGAAATCTCCCCGCGCCACCACGCTTCCAGAGCCAGCCAAAGAACCTGCCAATCCAACTCGTGATTTCGAGGCGTTTCATCTCCGGAATCCTCTACATCGGCATAAGCCCTCACAGCGCGCAAATAGCGGTTAGCCTCTTCCGTCTGATCGAGAAGCGTTTCGGTTTGCTCAGCACTCAGAAGATTCAAACCGCGCAACCGCCAAACCGCTGCCGCATAGCTCACTCCAAAGTGCCGGGCTAAAAGCGCTACATCCACATAGTTTATATGCTGTGAACGCGCCGGACTGCGCAACGCACCCTGAATACCCTCTCCAGTAACAGCATCCATCGCCGCTTCCTCGCGACGGACACTTCTTCCCTTACCCAGACTATGCAGAAAATCTCGCACACCCTCTTCGGGCATCAGAAAAGCGGCTGCAAAAGCATTCGCCCGCTGCTCAGTCCTCGTCTTAGCATTATGAGCACTCGTAACAGTAGCCGCCTCATCGCGGTCCATAAGCGCGTGACCGTGTTCATGAGCAAACGAAAACTGCCGACGCACCGGCGCCTGATTGAGATTCGCCAGAACCGCCATACCAAAATCGGGACTACTCAAAAAAAGACCCGAAATTTCATCGGGCAACGGCAAAGTCGCTGTCCAGATATTCTGGCGAGCCAGAGTCTCGGACACATTAACGGGCGCATTGCCCAAATCGAGACGCCGACGCTCCTGCTCGGCCACAAGCTGGCCCTGGGCAATCGCCTGTCCCACCGACCGAGGGGGCGGAAGTTCATAACTGGGTAGAGAAACATCTGTCCCGCGCCCCGTTAATCGTCGAAGTGACGCGCCTTCTCTGAGCAAACGCAAACAACGCCGAGCTTGCTCCTGAACAACCTCGCTCTGCAAACCTGGCTCCGCGCGAAAAAGCGCGACCACTGGATCCTCCTGTTTGAGCGGACTATCCGGATTGACAAACCACTCGACCGAACGCCCGTACAGATCCGCAAGACGGGTCAACTCAAGCGTGGAAACCTGCCGCTGGCCGGATTCCATGAGACTGATCGCAGAACGCTGTAAGCCAAGCACTGTACCGGCAGCCTCCTGAGTAATATGTCGGCTTTCGCGTGCAAATCGCAATCGCTGTCCGATCTCTTCGGAAGTAATAACCATGGCGCACCTCTGAATATTGGGAATATCATTAATAACCGTCTATCCAATATCAGTTTAGATAATCGCACTATATTTGTCAATAATAGAAAATAATTATTTTGATTATCGCACTGTCCCAAAAACGCATTCTTGACATAATAGGCTTTTAAGGACTATATTTCCGAACACTGGACTGGGGGTGGTCCCAGTCGGCAGTTGGTCCTGGGATCTCTCGGGACCTTTCGCTTTTTCAGGGAGATACATAATGGGAAACCTGACGCCTCACCCAATGCTCAGTGACGAACAGATCGAAGCATTCTTCGAAATTGGATTCGTCATCGTACCGGACGTCTTTACGCCGACTGAAATCGAAAAAATGCGAGCAGGATTTGACCGTCTGCAAAAAATAGCCTACGCGCTATCGGAACCCGGGATCCACAAAGGCTCTGATTTTGCCATAGAAAGAAAGGAATCGGGACAGGTCATCATTCATCGCATCTCCTGGTGCGGGGCAGCCGAACCAGTATTACTCGCTTATGGTAAAGATCCCCGCCTGCTCGGCGTGGCGAGCCAGTTGCTGGGCAGCAACGAAATGAACCAGCTAATCAACCAGGCCCACTTCAAAATACCCGGCGACAACGTGGCATTTCCGTGGCATCAGGACAGCGAACATCGCGGATATGGAAAACCCTGGTGGAAGGACGTCAACGGACGCGGCAGCTTTGTCCAGCAAGCCATCGCCATTGACGATGTAACCGAAGAAAGTGGACCTCTGAAATTCATCCCTGGAAGTTGCAAATTGGGACATCTGGGCCTGTTGAGTCGCAGTGAAGAAGAATACCCGGCACTATTCAACCCCGACGACGCTATAACGGGAATCATGAAAGCCGGTAGCGTAGCTCTATTCAACCCATACGTCATCCACGGCAGCGAACCGAACCGCTCGCAGAAATCGCGGCGCATCTTTATAAACGGCTATGCTTACCCCGGCGCCAACTCGAGAACCTATCCAGGAAAGGGTGCTGGCAGGCTCTTAAAGATCGCCAGCTAAGGCATATCCAACTCCGCCTGATTTACAATACCCTTCAGCATACGCTTGAAAATGAGACAGTGAATGGGATAAAGGCCATACCAATAAAGCAACCCGCCCAACCCCAGAGGATCGAAAATAGCTGTCTGCGTTATCTGACTGCCCCCCTCCACGGGCTGGACCTCAAACTGAAGCCATGCCCGACCGGGCACCTTCATCTCTGCCTGCAAGCGCAGAAGGCGATGTTCTTCAAAAGCCTCAACACGCCAGAAATCCAGGGGATCTCCCGGCCGCACATCAACCGGATGCCGTCGCCCTCGCCGCATACCCACCCCGCCCAACAGCAAATCCATAAAACCGCGCAAATACCAGAGCCATGTCGCAAAATACCAGCCCTGATCTCCCCCAATGCGCTGAACAGGAGCAAAAGCTCGGCCGGGTTCCACATTCGCAAAAGCCTGCTGGCGATCAACAAGCCGCGAACCAAAACGCCTTCCACCCCAAAAAGGCTCCTCACCACTTGACGACACCGAATCGCTCCAGCGGGTCTGCGCCATCTCCCGGTCCTCCTCCTCAAGCGCACGAGCCATCGCCTGACGCACATTTAGAGGACGGACGGGAAAAAGCTCGCGCGCACCATCATCTCGAACAACCGTCTCATTGCGCAAACTGTCGATGAGCTTCTTACCCACCCGCGCATAAAGAGGCGTCACCAGTCCCAACCACAAACTGGAAAGACGAGGGCTCAAAAAAGGCACCGGAATCATAAGACGCCGCACACCAATCTGGCGGGCATATTCGCGCATCAACCCGCCGTAGGACACCTGTTCTGGACCCCCAATTTCAAAAACCGCACTACCCTCCGCCTCCACATCCAGACCCCGGATCAAATAGGCAATCACATCCTCAATCGCAATCGGCTGAGTTGGCGTGCGGACCCAGCTCGGCGTAATCATAATCGGCAACTTATTGACCAGACTCCGCACCATCTCAAAAGACAGCGAACCCGAACCAATAATAATAGAAGCGCGAAACTCCAGCGTTTCAGGTCCCTCAGAAGTTAGAATAGCCCCCACCTCCCGGCGACTCGCCAAATGAGAAGAAAGCTGACGATCTCCAACCAGCCCCCCCAAATAAATAACGCGCCGAACCCCTTGCTGCAGCGCGACGCGAGCAAAATTTTGTGCCCCAATGCGGTCCTGCTCCTCAAAATTGGCTCTGGACCCCATAGAATGCACCAGATAGTACGCCGTATCTACCCCCTCCAGAGCAACCCTCAGCGAATCCCGATCCAGCACATCCCCCGCGACAATCTCAGTATCGGAACAAAACCGACCAGCCAGATACTGGGGATTGCGAGCCAGACAACGCACGCGCGCTCCCCTCTCTTCAAGCGCCGGAACCAGCCGCCCACCAACATACCCACTGGCTCCCGTCACCAGCACAAACCCGCCTTTTCCCTTATCCTGAGACATCGCCTGCCTAATGCATATCTATGGACAACACATAACTGAGCAGAGTCACCAAAAGCCACGTCGCCACCAGCACAACCCCAAAAGGACGCTTCATCGCATTGCCCGACACAAAAATGCCGCAACGGAAAACAACGAGAATAAACACCATTGCCGGAAACAAAAATTGGAAAAACTGACCATCGGCTTGCAAACCACCTGGTGTTGCCGCGGCCGAGACACCAGCGACAAAGAGCACATTGAGAATATCTGCGCCAATAATATTGCCAACAGCCAACTCGCCGTGCCCGCGTCTGACAGCGGTAATCGCCGTCACGAGTTCTGGGAGCGACGTGCCAAACGCGACCAGCGTTGCAGAAATAATGTGCTTTGGCACGCCAATTCTCTCTGCCAAAATACTCACACTGGGAATGAGAATCTGAGCTGAAATAACAATAACCGCAATCGCCAGGATCAACTTGACGAGCACGAGGGACGCGTTACTCTCCTCCGCACCGGTTGCATCTTCCTGCTCAGCATCCGACATAGTTGCAGCCCATCGGATCGACTGCCAAATATAAAGTCCCAAAAGTACGACAAAAGCGAACCCGGCAAACTGTGGCAAAACCCCACCCTGGGTAAACAATTTCGCGGGAGAAGCCCACGGAAAACAGGCGAGCACCAGAAGAATACCAGCCCCCACCTGCACATTGGACAACCGCGACGCCAACTGGCGGTTAAGAGGCAAGGGAGCAATCAAAGAAGCCAGACCGATAATGAGACCCGTATCGCAAATAATCGAACCAACGGCATTCCCAAGCGCAAGCCCTGGTTTCCCCTGAATCGCCGAAAACACGGACACCGCTGCTTCCGGCGTCGTCGTACCAATACTCACAATCGTCGCACCGATAACCGCCTTCCCCAGCCCCCAGCGCACCGAAAGCGTCACAGCTTCATCGACGAGCCAATCTGCGCCTTTGCCGAGCGTGTACAGCGTCACCGCAATAATCACAAGCAGGAACGGACTGGCCAACCCCATCACAAGCTCTTCAATCCACTTTTCCATCGCTATCCTTCCCAATCAAATCACAAAAATATCACTCGGACGATCCTGCTCAGCCACGCTCAGGGGAAAAGACCGAATACCCTGACCCTGCAACATATCTGCACACGTCTCTCGCGCCAGATCCGGCCGGTTATTTTTCTGACTCAAATGCGCCAGAACCGCCTGTTTCAAACCCTCTCGCGCCAGATCGCACAACGCCTCGGCCGCCCCATCATTTGACAAATGACCGTGCGTACTATTAATCCTCTGCTTCAAAACCCATGGATAAGGTCCATCCATCAGCATTTGGCGATCGTAATTCGTCTCAATAATCACCAGATCGGCGCGGCGCATATGCTGATAAACCAGCTGTGTCACCGTACCCATATCTGTAGCAACCGTCACATAGGAATGTCCATCTGTCACAGAAAAATTCACGGGATCAGCGGCATCGTGGGGCAATTGGAACGCCTGAAAAGACAGATCGCCAATTGAAAAAGCCTCATCATTTTCAAAAACCCGAATCTTCTCACTCCCCCGAAAAATCTTCTTCGAAGCATTCAAAGTGCCCTCCGTCATCCAAACCGGCAGCCCATATCGCCGCGCCAACACCCCCACCCCCTTAATATGATCGGAATGCTCGTGACTCACCACAACAGCCTGCAAACCCGCTGGATCAAACCCAACACCTCGCAAACGCTCTTCGATCTTCTTACCCGTCAAACCCGCATCGATAAGCACACTTGAAGAACCATTTTGAACACAAATCGAATTGCCACCGCTACCACTTGCCAACAAACAAATCTTCACCTGTAACTCCTTTAATCGCTATTCATTCACAATCCGCGCCACCCAAATACTAATCTCATACAAAACCACGAGCGGCAGCGCCATCAAAACCTGAGACAGGGGATCGGGAGGGGTCAAAATAGCGGCGAGTATAATCCCGAACACAAGCGCATAACGCCGTCCCTTTCGCATCCGATCGCGTGTTGCAATCCCCATCTTAGCCAAAAAAAACGTCAACACGGGCAACTCAAACACTAGGCCAAAAGCAATCAGAAGGCGCAGCACAAAACCGATATACTCCCCAATATCAAACTGCGGCATCACAATCGTATCAGCAGCCATACCAACAAAAAACTTCATCGCCAATGGGATAACCAGCCAGTACGCCAAAACAGCACCAACAACAAAACACACAGTAGCTGAACCAATCACAAACGTCACAAATCGCCGCTCGCTGGCAAACAGACCGGGCGCGACAAACATCCAGATCTGAAAAATCAAAAACGGCAGCGCCAGAATCCCCCCACCCACCAGCGCGATCTGCAACTTGACCATAAACATGCCCATCGGTCTTAAGGTCTGCAATATCATTTTATCTTCCAGTTCGCGGGTAGGGTGGATCAACACATCCAAAATCTCATTGACAAATATCCCGCAAAAAACTGCGCCTATAATAATCGCGGCCAACCCCTTCAAAATGCGCCATCGCAACTCCTCCAGATGATCGAGAAAAGGCATCGGCTTGCCTTCATCGGGCAGATCTTCTTCATAGCGGTCTGGCATAATTGCCGGCACCGTACCTTCAGGCGGTGTAACATCCTCCTCCTCTTGCGGCCTGCGAATAGCAGACACCGCCAATCCCATCAGCGCAATCACGCCGCACAACTGAGAAAACAAATCGCCAAACCGCATATAAAGCGTCTGCTCATTGCTCGGTGCAATAGCCCCCGCCACAACAGCCTCGTGAAACAAACCCGTCTTTTGCTCTTGCCGCCCATAGGGATCGATAAACATCGACACACCCGTATTGGCACAGCGCACTACCCAACGCCTGTTCTCAACAGCCCTGAACGTCGCAATATCCGCGTGTTGATACGGTGCTGACGTACGCCCGTACCATCCATCATTCGTAATCACCACCAAAAACTCGGCACCCCGAACCATCATATTGCGCGCAAGCCAGGGAAACACCGAATCAAAACAAATCATCCCGGAAAACTTTCCACCCGGCACCTCAAAAACCGTAAGCGCCGTCCCACTCTCAAAATCGCCGCTGATATATCCCCCACCGCTCCACCGAAAATCGCGCAAAAACCCGAGCAACCTGGGAAAAGGCGCCCGCTCCCCAAACGGCACCACCTTCACCTTGTCGTAATGCGGCAAATCACCCCCGCCAGGCTCCAACAAAAAAGAAGAATTATAATAGCGATCCCGCTCCGCGGACTCAAAGCGATTCGCCCCCATATACAGATAAATCCCCAGCGAATCGACCAGCGCCTGCACCCGCGCCTGATACGCCTGGTGCGATGCATCATCGCGCTTCAAATACGCCGGCAAAGCCGCCTCTGACCACACAACCAACCGCGCCCCCGACTCCGCAGCCTGAATCGTCAAAGGCTCCAACTTGTTAAAATTGTGATCAAAACCCCAGTAAGACTTCTCAACAGGTGGCACATTTTGCTGCACAATAGCGACCTTCAAATCGCCCTTATCAACCGGCTCTGCCATCCGCCACAAACCAAATCCCGCTGGCAGTACAAAAGCCAGAACCAGAACACCAACCATCAAACCGCGCCGCGCACTTTCCAATGCCTTAAACGCGATCAGATTGACCACCACCACCCAAAACGACACGCCGTAAACCCCAGTCGCCTCTGCAATCTGGATCAAAGGCAAATAATCCACCTGGGTATGCCCAAGCAGCATCCACGGAAAACCCATATCGCCCAGTGTATTAAAATATTCAAACCCCACCCACAAAAAAGGCACCATCCACAACCCCAGCCTGCCAACGCGCGCCATTGCAAACGCCCACAACCACACAAACAGCCCCCGAAAAAGCGACATATACAAAATTGCCCCCGCCATACCCGGGGGGGTAATCCACGCAATCCAATAAACACTCGCACCGTAAAAAACCACACCCTGCAAAAAACCCGCGCCAAAAGCCACGCGCCCACGCAGATTTTCGGCAACGGGAATCAGGGGCAACAAACTGATACAGGCCAAAAAACCGAGCGGCAAAGGAGGAAAAGCCGCTGCCATCAGCAAACCCGACAAAATCGGATACCCGAGCACCAACCGCCAACCCCACGTATTGTCCTGCGCCATACTATCACCTGTGTTCATCTGTGTCTATCTGTGGTTAAAAATCCCTATTGCAAAAAACACAAAGATTACGGAATATAAAGGCGGGTCAAATCTCTGTCAATTGCCATACAAAAAACAAACGGGTCTATAACATGTTACCCGACCTCAATACAGAACTCCAGGCATTGCGCAAACAAAACCTCTACCGCTCGGTGCGATGTGTGGAAACCAGCCAGGAACCCCGCATCCGCATCAAAGGGCGGGAACTCATCCTCTTTTGCTCAAACAACTATCTGGGCCTCGCCAACCACCCCGTCCTCAAAGGTGCAGCCATCGAAGCCCTCAACACCTATGGAAGCAGCACCGTAGCATCGGCACTCATCTCGGGATATATGTCCCCGCATGCCGACCTCGAAAACAGCATGGCACAATTCCTCGGTACAGAATCCGCCATCGCATTTCCCACGGGCTACACCGCCAACCTCGGCGTTATACCCACCCTCATCAACCGCGACGACATCATTTTTAGCGACCAGTTAAACCACCGCAGCATCATCGACAGCTGTCGCCTCTCCCGAGCACAAATCGCCATCTACAACCACTGCGACATCGCCCACCTCGAAACCCAACTCAAAACCTCGTCCGCCCATCGCCGTCGCCTCATCGTCACCGACGGCGTCTTCTCAATGGACGGAGACATCGCCCCACTGCCCGAACTCGTCTCCCTCGCCGAACAACACAACGCCATCCTCATGGTCGATGACGCCCACGCAACCGGCGTGCTCGGACCTGGGGGACGCGGCACCTTCGAACACTTTGGCCTCTCTCCCGAAGCCATCGACATCCACATGACCTCGGGCAGCAAAGCCCTCGGCGCATCCGGCGGTTTCATCTGTGGCAGCCGCGACCTCATCGACCTCATTCGCAACCGCTCGGCAGCGTACATCTACACCACCGCAATGCCGCCTGACGCCTGTACATCCACCACCGCGGCACTCGACCTCATCCAGCGCGACGCCAGCTTTCGCCAGCGCCTGTGGCACAACACCAAAACCATCAGCCAGTATCTTCAAACCCTCGGATTCGACCTCGCGCAATCTCAAACCCATATCATCCCCATACTCATCGGCGACGCCCAGAAAACCGTTGAAATATCCGAACACCTCTACAACCGCGGCATCTACCTCTACGGCATACGCCCCCCCACCGTACCCGAGGGCCAAAGCCGTCTGCGCCTCTCCGTCATGGCAACCCATACCGACGACGACATCGCACAATTATTAGACGCCATGACCGAAGTGCGACACAGTTTTTTTGGAGACCACCATGTCCAACCCCCTCAACCACATCCGAATCGTCCTGGTTGAACCCAAAGAACCCGGCAACATCGGCGCCGTGGCTCGCGCGATGAAAAACACGGGCCTATCGCACCTCTACCTCGTCAACCCCCCCGACCACACCAGCGGCGAAGCCCGCGCAATGGCGCACGGATCGGGCGACATCCTCTACGGTGCAACCGTCGTATCCTCACTGCCCGAAGCACTCGCAGACGTATCGCTTGCCGTGGGCACATCCCATCGCAAACGCCGCGAATTCGACATCGTACACCCGCCCCAAACCGCGACAGACAAACTGTTATCCCTCCCCCAAAACCACAAAGGCGCCATCGTCTTTGGCCGGGAAGAAAACGGACTGACCAACAACGAAATCCAACTGTGCCAGCTAATCTCCCGCATCCCCTCAGCCGTGCGCTACCCCTCCCTCAACCTGTCGCAAGCCACCCTCATCTATGGCTACGAACTCTTTCGCGCAACCCATTCCGAAATCCCCTACAAACCATCAGAACTCGACTTGGCCACGCACCGCGAACTCGAATCCATGTATGACCACATCCAAACTGCACTCGACAAACTCGGCTTTGTCTCGCGGCACCGCCCCCAGACCTTCGTCCGATCCATCCGTCGAATCTTCAGTCGCATCGACATGGAACACCGCGACGTAGCGACCATACACCGCGTCTTCCGCCAGGTCGATCGCTTCATCGCACGGCACGGCCTCGACCCCATCCCACCGCCCGACCAAAAAACAGAGTAATGGGCAATGTGATTATTCATCGGTCTCGCCATTGTCGAGAATTGTCTTGTCATTGCCCGCGAGATAGGTGATAATTAAGGACAGCATCAGTAGGCATTACACGACTACTGGGGTATGGCTGTACTATTTGACACGCAGGAGGACTCAGCAATGGCTACAACCCCCGACTCCCAAAACCTCGAGTTGACAGTTACCGACTTTGGCCCCATTGCCAAAGCAAAAATTGACCTGCGCCCACTAACTGTTTTCGTAGGCCCCAGCAACACCGGCAAATCCTATATGGCCGTTCTGATTTACGCACTACATCAGTTTTTCAATGCCTACTCAGGACGCAAGAGCTTCAGATCCTTTTCACATGTAAAACAGAGACAAAGTCTTGATTTGTCGGAACATGATCTTTCAGGTCTTTATGCCTGGGCAAAAGAAACGCTTTCGGATTTAGAAACCAATGAACCTGAGGAGTCCTGCCCAATTGAATTGCCAGAGTCCGTTGCAACGTTGATACGCCCAATTTTCAACAATGTCGCACATTTAATCGAAGACCTGGAGGGTGAAATCACAAGATGCTTTGGGGTAGGCAAGACTAAAAATTTGGTTCGCCATCCATGTGATAGCGAGACTACATTTTCCTTGCATCACAATATCTCAAGGGAAACCGCACAAAATGATCCTTTAGGTTACAAATTTACAGTGACAGAGCAAAGAACTAAGATAGATGCTTTGATTCCGAATACCATGCCCTTGCAAATGGATATAGAGGATCTCGCAGTCCTTCTATGGAATTGGAACGTCGAATGGCTGACTGAGATGGAGAACATGGAGTTGCGCAAGTTGGGTAGTGCTAAGGCAGCCAATTGGAATGTCGACTGGCTGGCTGAAATGAAGAATAAGGGTGAGGATGAAACGGCTAAACTTGCTTTGATTGAATTGCTTAGAATTCTTGCCAATTCTATTGCTCTTAGTATCGTCGGCCCGTTGGTTCATCCTGCGTATTACCTTCCTGCTGACCGCGCTGGCGTCATGCACGCCCATCAAGTGGCAGTGCGGGGTTTGATTGCAAGCGCATCGCGTATCGGGCTGCGACGTGAATCTCCAATGCCAGTACTCTCTGGGGTTCTCGGCGACTTTCTGGAACAGCTTGTTGAACTGGCCTCTTCAACGCGCTGGGAAGCCCAAGGCAACAATGACCTTGCTTTACGTATGGAACAGGCACTATTGCCGGGAACTGTCCGTGTTGAACGGTCGGAAATTGACTACCCCTCATTTGTCTATCGTCCGGATGGTTGGCAGCGGGACCTCCCTTTGATGAATGCATCATCCATGGTATCAGAGTTGGCTCCGGTAGTGCTGTATCTGCGTCATGTCGTTCGTCCGGGCGACCTATTGATTATTGAGGAGCCCGAGTCTCACCTACATCCGGCGATGCAGGTCGAATTTATTCGCCAACTCGCAGTAGCGGTCAAGTCCGGCATCCGCATTCTCATTACTACACACAGCGAGTGGGTGCTGGAAGAATTGGCGAATCTGGTTCGGTTATCGGAACTCCCCGCTGAGCGTCGTGGGGGAATTGATGATCCCGATGTAGAACTCCGTCCAGAAGAAATAGGTGCGTGGCTTTTCGAGCGAGGATCAAAAAATAGTGGTTCAGTGGTTCGGGAAATGCATCTCGACATTGAGTCAGGAACTTTCTCATCAGGCTTTGGGCTGATTACAGAAGGTCTCTATAACCGATGGGCTGACATTTCCAACCGGATTGAGGAAGAATAATGCCAGCGACGGCCGTAGAAACAGTCCGGCGGAAAACTGATCCACAATGTCACGCAACAACTTGTAGAGATGGTAACTGTTCGCTATCGCTACGTGGAGTACCAGAGCCAAATGTGCTCATCAGCTTAGAACACGAGACAGCACCGGTTGCAGCCAGCGAACCACGCAGCGACTATTTGTTTTTAGGTAGTGACAAAAATAGTGGGCTGTGGGTTGCACCCATAGAACTAACCGAAAGCAAGGCCGATTTCTCAAAGTTCGCGCCACAGCTACGCGCTGGTGCCGCTATCGCGGATAAATTACTTCCGAAAAACATCCCGAAGGTCAAATTTCGTCCCATCGCAGTTCACGGAGGCATTCACCGCAATGAAGTCAACAAATTTCGACAGTCTCGCAACAAAATTTCTTTTCGAGGAAAATCTGTGTTGATTGAACTGACGCGGTGTGGCTCGCCATTGACTAATGCATTGAAAGGCTGAACTAACTCATTGTGACGAGACTTTTTTGCGACGATCAACCCCCAAACCCCAGCGTCTCCAAAAGCGACAGACTCAAACTCTCCATAGCCGGCACTGTACCCACACCCCCCAAAGACGACAGGGCTGCCCAGGTCTCATATCCCCCCTCTTGTGTCAAAGCCTCATCTGTACAAACATACCCGATATACCCGTTCGCGAGACTCACCAGCATCAACGGCGAAGCCGACGTCTGCGCCTTGATCCGAAGGCCAGTCTCCACAAAAATCTCTCCCGGCAACGCCAGAATCGCCGCATCGCCCAACCGGATCGCCTGCACGGGTGCCGTCATCTGTTCGGGCAACGTCGCCAACCGCTGGCACTGCCTGGCATACACACCTACCCGATCCTTCCGCACCGGTTGCCCCACCACCCAGCTGAATGGACCCTCCTCGTAATCGTATCCACCTGCGAGAATCTGTTCGGCAATATCGAGATCCGTCTCTGTAATCACTTTCCTCGAAAATTCCAACGTCCCCGTCACAGCCTCCAATGCCAGTTCCTCATCCAAATCCATCAACTGAATCTCTGTCAAAACATGCCCTGCCAGAACATTTGCCATCCGCCGCGCCCGGGGGTGCCCCCGATCCTGCCAAATCCGCTCGCCACTATAATCGTTATTATTAATTTGTCCAGACGCTGCATTCCACAAAATCGGCACGCAGTTCCCACCCAGATAATGCCGCATCGCATTGAAAAACTGGCCAAAATAATCCGCCGACACCTCCCCGACACTGCCCGTCCCCACATAGTGCAGTGAAAAACTCGCCACCACCGAAATCGGCGTACCATCTACCCCCTCCACATACATCATCGCCAACTCCGGATCGATCTCTCCCATTGGCCGCACGAGATCCGGATTGTTCAAACCCGGATTCATCCGCACGGTCCCATCCTTCATCAGCCAGCGCCGATAAAACGAGATACGATCCTCTATCACACTGGCAAACCCCGCCCGGGCAGGCTGCATTCTCTTAATCGCCAACTCCACGGCATCGGCCACTTTCAGCGGAAGCCATGTCGTATAACCCTCATCTTCACCCATACCCAGGAGATTGCTCACCCCTGCCCCTGAATGCGTATGTGTCGCATTCACCATCACGCACTCGGGAGATATCCCACACCGTTCTTCAATGCGCGCCTTCACTGCATTCGCAATCGCTTCTGGCACCGCGATCAAATCGCAGGTCACCATCGCAATCCTGACATCTCCATTGTCAATCACCAGTGCCTTGGCCAGAAGCTCATCGTGAACATCCTCTCCGTATCGCGGCTGAAAACTTCCCGGCATCGTAACCCCCAGCCAGGGTGTAATATTGGACGTAGCAGCCCCTGCTTGCAATTTCATAACGCTCCTCCCGTATTAGATTTCACATCTTTTTTTATATATAATGGAAACAGGGCGTTTTGTCGAATGAAGCTCAATGCGGTTGACAGTAGTTTCTGTAACGCTTATTCTTTCAAGAACAGGAGGTGGATTCGTGGCTGAATTGACAGAACGCCCGGTGATTGGTGTAACCGTGGGAGATCCTGCGGGGATTGGACCAGAGGTTGTGATCAAAGCGCTGTGTGAACCCGCGCTTTATAAAGATATAAAGCCACTGGTCTTTGCCGACCGATCGGTTTTGGAGCAAACGGTAAAAATGCTGGGTGTGGATATGGACTTACACGCCGTAAACAAGCCGCACAACGGACATTATGAAGCCGGGTGTATCGACTTTATCGACGTTGGGAGTCTGTCTGAGCCAATTGCCTATGGCCAGATCTCTGCCGAAGGCGGTCGGGCGGGATATCAATATCTGGACTGGGCAATTGACGTGGCTCTATCAGGTACCATAGCTGGCCTATCCACAGCGCCACTGAACAAAGAATCATTACAGGCTGCAAAGCTACCTTATATCGACCACACGGCGATGCTCAATGCGCGAGCGGCGTTGCGAGTGCCAATGACGCTGTTTTTGGTAAAAAATTTGAAGATCTTCTTTCTCACCCGACACATTTCCTTTCGGGAAATTCCAGATGCCATTACAAAAGCGGGAATTCTGGAAGCACTGCCCCTGTGCGACCTGTATTTGCGGCAACTGGGAACGGAAACACCGACCATAGCTGTGGCTGGCTTAAACCCACACGGAGGCGAACAGGGTCTGTTTGGACGAGAGGAAATCGAAGTCATCGGTCCCGCTGTAAAAGAAGCGCAAAAACGCGGATGGCGGGTACAGGGACCTGTACCAGCGGACTCGGTATTTCACCTGGCGCTGGAAGGGCGTTACGATGGGGTATTATCGCTTTACCACGACCAGGGGCATATAGCATCCAAAACGCTGGATTTCCACGGAACAGTAAGCCTGACAATGGGACTGAAGTTTCTGCGCACATCAGTAGATCACGGAACCGCCTTTGACATTGCCGGACAGGGAATAGCGTCAGAACGGGGCATGGTAGAAGCAATTCGCGCGGCCGGAAAATATGCGGTGCCGGTACGCGAGCGATTGGAAATGAGTCGATAAAATGCCGTCAAACTACACCATTGCAAAAGAACTGAAGCGCGTGGCGAATTACCGTGAGATATGTGGTGAGGATCCAGCAGATTATCTCAATGCCGCCTGGATGGTCCAGTCGTTTTCACGCGGCAGGCTGGACGAGTTGTACCCGGTTGAAGGCAGGGAGATGCTGGAACGCACAAACGAGTTCAGCGACGAAGTGATAGACACAATCGTCGAAGTCATTGAAGGCAAAGAAGTCTGCGCGTTGCAGGAGCGTCAGGGCGTCCCTTTGACCGTGCTGGAATTGATCGAGATTCGGGGAATCGGTGGCAAAATGGCCAGGCGCCTTTTTAGCGAGCTGGGTGTGGTTGATTTGCAGGGCTTGCGGGCTGTCGTCGTGAACGGACAAATCAGCCAGGTAAAGGGTTTCAGGACAAAGACCATCGAGAAGATCACCGCTTTTCTGGACGAAAAAGGGGTGTAGATTTATTTGTCTGAGGATATATACTTTGTTATATATAATAAGTTACACATCTTGAAAATTCACCTCTCCCTATGAGGACCGCGCTATGGCGACAAAAAAAGAAGACTATTTGGGAATTGAAAACTACAAAGTAGTGGGCACGCGACCGATACGGCACGATGGAACCGATAAAGTAACGGGCCGCGCGGTATATGGTCCAGACTTTCACTTAACCGGATCGCTATACGGCAAAACACTGCGAAGCCCTCATGGGCATGCGCGGATCAAATCCATCGACACCAGCAAAGCCGAAGCACTCCCCGGGGTAAAAGCCATAGTACTCGGAAAAGACCTCGTCCAAAATTACGAAGACAAAGTCTCCGACCTCGGTGAGGGATCCGTAGATCTGCGATTCTTAATTGCCAATGTACTCGCCGGAGACAAAGTCCTCTACGACGGACACGCCATCGCAGCCGTAGCAGCCACCTCTGCACACATCGCAGAAGAGGCATTAAACCTGATCGACGTAGAATACGAAATACTCGAACCCGTCCTGGAAGTCCGCCGCGCAATGGAAAACGACGCACCCTTATTACACGACGACTTAAAAATGAAATCCCTCGGCGAAGAAACGGACCGGGCGAGCAACATCGCAAACCACTTCCAGCACAAACAGGGAAATATAGAAAAAGGATTTGAAGAAGCCGACGTAGTCATAGAGCGGGAATTTGCGACCGGAACAGTACACCAGGGATACATCGAACCACACAACGTAACCGCGCACTGGAGCGAAAACGGAAAGCTCACAATATGGTGTAGCACGCAGGGACCATTTGAAGTGCGGGGTCAGGTCGCCGATGTACTCGGCCTCGAAGTGGGTGACATACGCGTAATCCCGCAGGAAATCGGGGGCGGATTTGGCGGAAAATTCCGCGTATATGAAGAACCAACCGCAGCCCTGCTGGCGCAAAAAACCGGAAAACCCGTCAAAATGGTCATGTCCCGCACAGAAGTATTAAAAGCCACCGGACCAACGCCCGCATCCTACATCACAGTCAAAATGGGCGCAACGCGGGACGGCCTGCTAACGGCGGCACAAGCCTACATGGCGTATGAAGCCGGTGCTTATCCCGGCTCTGCTGTAGGCGCTGGTGCGGGATGTATTTTCTCGCCCTACAGCATCCCAAACTCCCTCATCGACGGCTACGATGTCGTCGTAAACAAACCCCAATCGTCCGCCTACCGCGCGCCCGGCGCGACCAACGCGGCATTTGCATCTGAAACAGTAATAGACGAAATATGCGAACAGATCGGGATGGATCCCCTCGAATTTCGACTGAAAAACGCGTCCAAAGAAGGCACGCGGCGGGCCGATGGACCGGTCTTCTTGCGCATCGGTCAAGAAGAAGTCGTAAAAGCGGCCATGGCGCATCCGCACTACAGCGCGCCCCTTGAAGGACCGAATCGGGGACGCGGCGTCGCCGCCGGATTCTGGTTCAACGGCGGAGGCACATCAACAGTAGTCGCCAGTGTAAACCCGGACGGCACAGTAGCACTCGTCGAAGGCTCGCCCGATATCGGAGGAACGCGCACCTCAGTCGCCATACAATTTGCCGAAGTCCTGAATCTTCCCATCGAAGACATCATGCCAAATGTGACAGACACCGACACCATTGGACAAACCGATGGAACGGGCGGAAGCCGCGTGACATTTGCAACCGGCTGGGCGAGCTATGAAGCCGCTCAAGATGTAAAGCGACAAATGATCGAACGAGCGGCGACATTATGGGAAATATCAAAAGACGACATCGTCTTTGAAGACGGAACTTTCCGCTCCAAATCGGACGCATCCAAATCCATCACATTCAAAGAACTCGCCGCCAAAGCCAATGGCGCAGGTGGCCCCGTAGTAGGACGCGCTGCCGTAAGCGGCAAGCAAGCCGGTCCCGCATTCGCGCTATTAATCGTAGATGTCGAAGTAGATCCAGACACGGGCAAAGTAGATATCTTGCGGGCGACCATCGTCCAGGACGCGGGCAAAGCCATTTATCCCGGCTATGTAGAAGGGCAGATGCAGGGCGGCGTGGTACAGGGAATCGGATGGGCATTGAACGAGGAATTCGTGTACAACGACCAGGGCGTAATGGTCAACGCCTCTTTCCTGGATTATCGGATGCCCACAACACTCGACCTCCCCATGATAGAAACCGTCATCGTAGAAGTGCCCAACCCGGGCCATCCTTATGGCGTGCGGGGCGTGGGCGAAGTGCCCATTGTCCCGCCGCCAGCCGCAGTTGCCAATGCGATTTACCGCGCTGTTGGCATTCGGCTAAACGAGTTGCCAATGTCGCCATCGCGAGTCCTGAAAGCCCTGTGGGAAGCGGATGGCAGCCATGGTCAGGCAGCGGACTGAGCAGATAGGAGAACACAATGGACTGGTTTTCGCAATACGGATTTCTCGGTGCCCTGCTCCTCTCGGGCATCGTTCTCGGAGCAATTCCCGTCGTCCTGCCCCTGATCATATCCCCTCGCGCGCGTGGTCGCAAAAGCCGCGAGACCTACGAATGCGGCATGGACACAATCGGCAGCGCCTGGGTACGCTTCGATATTGCCTATTACCTATTTGCACTCATCTTTGTCGCATTTGAAGTCGATGTACTGTATATTCTTCCCATCGCCGTAATCTACGATTCGGGCACCTACGCCTGGCGCGACTTCATCGAACTAACAATCTTCGTCGGTATTCTTTTTCTCGCCATCATCTACGCCTGGAGCAAAGGCGTTTTGCACTGGAGAAGTCGATAATGGCACAAATAGAACTCCCTCTCGTGAAAAGCGATCCCAAAGACATTGAAGAACTGCGCGAAGAGGTCGGCCCACTGGTACACATGGACCTGCTGGAAAACCTGCTCAATCACGCCCGGTCCCGATCCCTGTGGCCCCTCACATTTGGCCTGGCCTGTTGCGCCATCGAAATGATGGCCGCAGGCGCAGCGCGCTTTGACCTCGACCGCATTGGCGCGGGCGTCTTTCGACCGAGTGCGCGACAAGCCGATGTCATGATCCTCGCAGGCACAATCTCCCGCAAAATGGCACCAGCCATCAAAACGCTCTGGGATCAGATGCCCTCGCCCAAATGGGCCATAGCCATGGGTGGCTGCACCATCGATGGCGGTCCCTTTAAATATCCCGGACAATATGCCATTGTCGAAGGCGCAGACAAAATTGTGCCCGTTGATGTGTACGTACCGGGTTGCCCCCCGCGTCCCGAAGCACTCTTCGCCGCACTGTTCAAACTGGAAGAAAAAATCCGAGCCGGAAAGAAATTCAAGAAATGATCGCCGACAAACTCTCTTCACTCCTGCTCGACGCAACCGAGACCAAATACGACGCGCGTGGCTTTCATGTACAACACACCGCTTCAGCCGACACGCTCCCCCAGATCGCAGATGTCTTCCTATCCGAAAATTTTCACCTCGAAATGATAACCTGTCAGGATCGACGTGAAAACGACAATGCTTTTCGCCTGATCTATCAGTTTAACCAATACGGAACTCCCCAACGGCATATCATCCACGCCGACATAGCGCCCGATGCAGCCGCACCCAGTATTGCCACAATCTTTCCCGCTGCCGACTGGTACGAACGCGAAATTTTCGACATGTATGGCGTCAGCTTTGAAGGCCATCCCGATTTGAAACGCATCTTAATGGAAGAAGATTATTTTGGTCATCCCCTGCTCAAAGACTTCGTCGATCCCCCCAATCCCTATCGCAGCGAGGACGACGCGTCATGAATCGATTTGAGGTCGAACAAGACCCAAAAAGTCGAGATACCTATTATCTCAACATGGGGCCTCAACATCCCTCTACACACGGCGTCATGCGCATCAAATTACACCTGGATGGCGAACGGATAATTTCCGCAGAACCCATCATCGGATATGGACATCGCGCACACGAAAAAATGGCCGAAAACCGCGACTATATCCAGTTCTTGCCCAACCCGAGCCGCGTAGATTACCTCGGCGGCATGATCTACAACGTGGGCTATTGTCAAGCCGTAGAACGCGCGATGGACATTGAAGTGCCAGAACGCGCCGAATACATTCGCATCATCTGCAATGAGCTCAACCGCATCTCCAGCCACCTGCTCTGGCTGGGCACCTTTTTGATGGACCTGGGTGCATTTACCCCATTTCTCTACGCCTTTGACGACCGCGAAAAAATCCTCGACATCCTGGACCGCATCACCGGATCGCGCCTCACCTATTGTTACGCGCGATTTGGCGGCGTCATTCTCGACATCGACGATGTATTCCTCGACAATGTCTCCAGCTTTTGCACCTACTTTGTCGAACGCTTAAAAGAATACGAAAAACTCGTCATCGGCAACGTCATCTTCCGCGAACGCACCATCGGCGTCGGTATCTTCGCGCCCGACCTCGTTCAAAAATACGCCATAACAGGTCCCTGCCTGCGCGCAATGGGCCACGAACACGACGTCCGCAGAGACGAACCCTATGGCATCTACGACCGCTTTGACTTTGACGTGCCCACACAAACAGAAGGCGACTGCTTTGCCCGCACACTCGTTCGCATGGAAGAAATGCGCCAGAGCATTCGCATTATCGAACAAGCCGTAAGCGACATGCCCGACGGCCTCTTTCTCGCAGCCCGGGTGCCCAGACGCATTCGCCCGCCCGAAGGCGATTACTACTTCTGTGTCGAATCACCCCGGGGCAACTTCGGCATGTACATCGCAAGCGATGGCAGCGACATCCCCTTTCGCCTCAAATTGCGAACCCCATCGTTTTCACACATCTCGACCATGCCCGCCGTCATGGCAGGCACCATGCTCGCCGATGCCGTGGCAATCCTCGGCAGCATCGATATTGTCGTTCCCGAAATAGACAGATAACGCACTTATGAAAACAGACGTCATCCAACTCTTTGAAAACCCCTATCTCGCGCTCGGTGTAACCATAGCCGTCATCATGGCCTATTTGAGCGTCAACGCCATCATGTTGATCTGGCTCGAACGCAAACTCAGCGCGCGCATACAGCGCCGCATTGGTCCGCAGCGCGGACCCTTTGGCCTGATGCAACAAATTTTTGACATGGGCAAATTGCTCAGCAAAGAACTCCTCACACCTGAACACGCCAACAAACTGCTCTATGTCATCGCGCCCATCCTGGTCTTTGCGCCCGTCGTCGCCCTCTCGTCCCTCTTTCCCATTACGAGCACCTACATATTCCACGACTTCAACATCGCCATTGTCCTGATTCTCGCCATCAGCGGCATCAACGTAATCGGCATATTCTTAGCAGGCTGGGGATCCAATAACAAGTACGCCCTGCTCGGCGCAGTCCGCTCAGTCGCGCAAAATATCTCCTACGAAATCCCCCTCATCCTATCGGTCATCCCCATCGTCATGATAACCCGCACCATGTCGCTCTACGACATCACCCTCGCACAGGAAACCTATCCCTT
>JAPOXY010000218.1 GCA_026706845.1 Gemmatimonadota bacterium | reverse complement strand
CAATCGACATCCATTGGCAAACTGAGGATAGGTGATAGAATCATAGCGATTCTCATTCTTGTATCTGGGAAAGCCAGCTTTTTCGCCAGTTTCTGCTTTCTTTTTAAGTCTGCGAAAGAAACCTTTGAATGCCAAATCTACTCTGTGTGATACTTGTTGCAATACTTGACTATATACTTGCTTGAAAGCAACGTGTTGCTGTTTTAGCAATGGTATTGTTTTGGTCTGGTCATATTGAGAGAGAGACTTATTCTCATTCTTCCATGCTTGTATTCTTGCACAGAGTAGTTGATTGTAGAGAATACGACATTCGTCAATATGCGCCAGCAAGATTTGTTCTTGCTTTTTGGTGGGACGCAATCTGTATTTGAATGACTTAACCATAATAAAAATATATACTTATATTCTGTTTGTGTCAAGTTGAAAATAGAATAAATCTTGTTGATTCACCGCCACCGATAGTCCCTTGAGGACTATCCCCCAGACTAAAGCCACCCCGCAAATTCTAAGCCCTTCGCCATGCGACCCAACGCTAAAGCTGTTGGGTTTTACGGGCTTTTCGGATAAAGGTTTTCAATCTGCTGTTCCACCAGACGCAATCGACGGCTGAGGCGGTCTCCCCGCTTGAAATCTCTTTTTTCAAAAGCCGATGCCATCCCCCGTTCCAATCGCAATTTTTCATCTTCCAACGCCTCGATTTGTTTTTCAACCTCAGAATAAATCTCTCCATCCGGCGTCTTATTTGATCTCCGTTTTGCCCAAAAATCTGAAAAATTGCCCACATGGGATTCCAAATTCAGATCGCGCACCTCAATCACGCGCTCGGCAATTTTATCGAGGAAATAGCGATCGTGTGAAATCACTATAAGTGTACCGTCAAAGTCTTCAAGGGCATCTTCCACCTGCTCGCGAGATGCGATATCCAGATGATTGGTTGGCTCATCCAATAGCAACATATTGGCCCCAGACACCATCAAACAGGCCAACTGAACGCGGCTTTTTTCCCCACCGCTTAAATTGCCGACTTTTTTGTCCAGATCACGCCATGAAAATAAAAACCTGGACAACACCCCACCCCCCTGATCGCGGTTCAACTCACCCGACAAACAGATCTCTTCGAGAATGGTTCGGTTTTCATTTAAGGTCTCGTGTTCTTGTGCGTAATATCCCAATTTTATGCGTGGACCAATTCGCATAGTGGGGTGTTCCCAGGCAGCCTCGGCAACAATATCCTTAAAAAGCATGGATTTACCTGTCCCATTACTCCCAACCAATCCGACGCGCTCGCCCGATTGCACCAGCAAATCAACATCTCGAAACAGCGTGCGCTGACCTGCTTTGCGCTCGTACTTTCGCAACTCTAAGGCAATTTTTCCACTGCCATGAATCGCACCAAATGCAGGATCAATGCGCTGGCGATCCATGACTGGCCGATGGATCCGGTCTATGCGATCCAGCATTTTTTCCTTATTTCTCGCGCGCCGTATATTTTTTTCTCCACCCCACAATTCAAAACGCTTGATCATCTCCTCCAGCCGTTGAATTTCCTTCTGCTGGTTATCGTATGCCGCTTTCTGCAGGAGCAATTGACGCAATTTTTCTGTGCGGTAGGCCGAATAATTGCCCATATATGTGCTGGCTTTTCCATCTTCAACCTCCACGACCCGATTCACAACCCGATCCAGCATATAGCGGTCGTGTGATACCAGAATCACCGTTCGGTCCAAATTTTGCAAAAATGTCTCTAACCAGGCCAATCCTTCAAAATCGAGGTGATTGCCCGGTTCGTCCAGCAACAGCAGATCGGGTTCACCCAGCAAAATTTTTGCCAATCCCACCAGATTCTTTTCACCGCCACTCAATACATCGACAGACTGGTCCCGCCAGGCCCCTATACCCAGTCCATCTATGACCGCATCAATTTTTGCCTGACAAGCATAGCCATCTGCCCGCTCAAAAGCCTCCTGTAAGCGCCCATACTGTTCCATCACCCCATTGATCTGATCGGACGCACCATTTGCCATCTGAGCTTCCAATTTGCGCATTTTGCGCTGCATCCGATTGACTGCTTCAAATACCGAGGCGATTTCTTCTTCAACACGCCTTCCAGCCTGAAATTTCAGGTGCTGCTCGAGATACCCCGTAGATATGCCTTTTACCTTACTCACAGTGCCAGAAACGGGTCTTTCAATACCTGCAATCAGTTTTAAAATGGTGGACTTCCCACAGCCATTGTCACCAATCAAACCAACCTTTTCGCCTTTATTGATCTTAAAAGACACATCAACCAGTACATCCTGAGCACCGTAATCCATTGCAATATGATGTAATTCTAAAATGGTCATTGGTCGCACTTTCAAAAAAAGAAAAGGCTGTGGTCACAATGTGTGCCACAGCCTTAAAAAATAAACTACAATCAAGCCTAAATTGTTCATTTTATTTGTTTTATGAACAAATCAGGCAAGGTCTCTTCTTTCACGCATGGACACACCTATCCCCTAAAACCCGTCTTCAGGACGCGGCCTTTCTCACCAGCAAAACGATCATAGTCTGGTGAGCGATAGATGTATGCGTGTCAGAGGATGTCATTAAATTAAGCCTTTGAAGGTGATATTTTGTTAAAGCTACATATATAAACAGGCAATGTCAAGTTTTCTCAAATATGAATCGCCTCACCCTCCACATTCAACGCGGCCTCCTTCAGCGCCTCTGGAAGCGTGGGATGCGCGTGCATTGTTCGCGCAATATCCTCTGCACTCGCGGAAAACTCCATTGCCAGAACCCCCTCGGCGAGCATATCGGACGCGCGTGCGGCCAAAATGTGAATACCCATAACGCGATCCGTCTTTTCGTGGGCAATAATCTTCACCTGTCCATCCACTGCCTGTAGCGTATGCGCGCGACCATTGGCAGCTATTGGAAACTTGCCCACCTTATAGGGAATGCCATCTGCCACAACCTGCTCCTCTGTCAGCCCCACCGATGCCAGTTCTGGATGTGTGTACACCACATTGGGAATCGCGCCATAATTCACATGCCCCGCCCTTCCCGCCATATATTCCACCGCAGCTACACCCTCTTCCTCTGCCTTGTGCGCCAGCATCGGACCGGGAATCACATCGCCAATCGCATAGACACCGGATAAATTTG
Organism: Gemmatimonadota bacterium; assembly: GCA_026706845.1. Taxonomy (NCBI): domain Bacteria; kingdom Pseudomonadati; phylum Gemmatimonadota; species Gemmatimonadota bacterium. The sequence goes on along the minus strand of JAPOXY010000218.1, from coordinate 1,375 downwards.
TCTCAAATACCTCATTGACCAGAATGCGCCCCTGGCCATCCATCTCCAACCCCACATCTTCGCCACCCAGCCCATCGGTATTTGGTCTTCGCCCAACAGCGACCAACAATCGGTCACACGTCTCTGAAGTCGTCTCATCGCCCTGTGCGAGCGTCACAATGACCTTCCCATCGCGAACCTCAGCCGACTCTGCGCGCGTTTCAAACGAAAACCTCAGCCCCTGTTTCTCCAGCACCTTCTGCAAACCGAGGGACAATTCGCGGTCCATCGTCGGCGTCACCCCATCCAAAAATTCCACCACATGCACCTCTGCCCCCAGGCGATGCCACACCGACCCCAACTCGAGACCGATCGCACCTGCGCCAATAACAATCATCTTCCCGGGCACCTCATCCAGTGCCAACGCCTCGGTAGAACTGATCACATACTCGCCATCATAAGGCAAATTGGGCAACTCAATCGCAGAACTGCCCGTAGCGATCAAAATGCGCTCTGCCGAATAAACATCCCCGTCAACATCGACCTTTCCATCGCCAGCCAACCGCCCCAGCCCCGCAATATGCGTCACATTATTCTTCCGAAACAGACCGCGAATACCGCCCGTCATCCTCCGCACAATACCGGACTTGCGCTTCATCATACCCTTCAAATCCAGTTCCACACCACCGGTCTTTACACCGTGAATACCCAGCGAAGACTCCGCCTGGTGAAACAACTCACTCGACTCTAAAAGGGCTTTACTCGGAATACAGCCCACATTCAGACATGTACCCCCCAATGCCTGTTTCTCAACACATGCCACGCGCATGCCCAATTGCGCCGCGCGAATCGCCGCGACATACCCCCCCGGTCCAGCACCGATAACAACGAGATCTAATGTATTATCTGCCACGAGAGGCTCCTTTCACACTTCCAGCATCATACGCGCGGGATCTTCGAGCAAGTCTTTTACGCGAACCAGGAATGTAACCGAAGTCTGGCCGTCAATCAGGCGATGATCATAAGTCAATGCCAGATACATCATCGGGCGAACAACCACCTCATCCCCCACGGCGATAGGCCGATTCTGAATCGCGTGCATGCCCAAAATACCCGTCTGGGGCGGATTGAGAATAGGCGTTGACAACAGCGACCCAAACACCCCGCCATTGGTAATTGTAAACGTGCCCCCGCTCAACTCATCCAACCCCAACTTGCCTTCTCGCGCAGAAAGCGCCACGCGCTTAATTTCAGACTCAATAGTGGCAAAAGACATGCGCTCTGCCGACTTCAAAACCGGCACGACAAGACCGCGATCAGTACCCACTGCAATGCCCATATTGACATAATCGCGATAGACAATATCGGAACCATCGATACTGGCATTGACATCGGG
>JAPOXY010000217.1 GCA_026706845.1 Gemmatimonadota bacterium | reverse complement strand
GTGGCTTCTCCCCGGTCGGGATCGGGGGTGCGTTGCGGGTGGTTGATGACGGCGCTCAAATCTCCTGAGATAGATAAGATGGAGATTTTTGCTTTTCGGGGTATGTTGACAAAGCGAATATTGGTGCTGGCAGGTGGATACCGGTGGTCGGTATCTCCCGGGTCGTCCCGAAAGGGATTGGGTACCACGCGCACTTGTTCGGCCAGTGCGTCTTTTTCAGGGGTTGCAATCACGATGGGGCTTCTCGAAACATTCATGCGCTGTTCGGGTGCGCTATGTCCGGATTCCAGAGATGGAATAGATCGGCCTGTGCCGTTCCAGTCGCTGTGTCCAGAATCGTAGGTGCGCACCGAATACCAGTACCTGAAACCGGGCACTGATTCTACGTCTCGATAGGTGTAGGTTCCCCCATCGGCGTAGGAAATCGTGGGAGAAGTCCAGGGCGTGTTGGGTGCGTATTCCGTGTTGGATGGGGTAGTTCCTTTGGGGATATCAGCCACAAGTTCCCAGGGTCCCAGGTGGTTGTTTTGGGTGCGATAGACCCGGTAGCCCTGCACATCCAGAGCTTCATCGCCCGTGTAATCCGGATCGGGGGACTTTTCAGCTCGATCAGACCATGTGATGGCGTTGTTCCCATTTTCATCGCTATCTACAAATACGGCAACATCGGGAGGCGCGTCGGGCAGGTCGTAGCCATTGTCGTACGCAAACTGGGCCCGTTCCAGATGTTGTGCCATCGCCCGTTCACCGTCGGCGACCTGGCTCTGGTTGCCCTGGCGCGCCCATTCGTAAACATCCATGGGACTGCCGCCGGGACCGGCGAATTCGGCACCCGATCCGGCGACCCAGGCGACCACGACTTTGGCTTTTTCACCGGGGGCCAGATCATAAGGTCCGTAGGTGTGTGCGAAGGTTACGCGGCTGACTTTGGAGGGATTGTCCTGGGCGGCTGGAACTCTACCCAAACCAATAAATTCATTGTAGAGATTCTCGTCGCTATTCAGGTTGGTAATGTCTGGCGTGTCCCAATCGAAGCGCCCGTAGATCTCCCACCAGTTGACGAAGGCGGGCTGATCCATTGTTTTGGGGGCCACGTAGGTCTCGTTGTCGTTGGTGAACCCGTCGGTGGGATCGTAATCGAGGGGCGCCAGGCCGATGTACTGGAAAGCCATGAGTTCGCCGTGGCTGAGCTGGCCCCGGTTGATATAGGCTGCCTGGGCGTTGTTCTTATCGAAAGGCTGGCCCGTGTCGTCTCCAGCAGAAGAGAGCAGATCGCTGTCATAGACGTATGAGATTTTTTTTCCTCGAAGTGCGGGCAAGCCATCGAAGTTGGAGGCTTCGCTGTATTTGTACCAGTCGTCCAGGATAATCGGATCGGAATATGCCCACGGTACGGTTTGGTTCTGCCAGCGGTGTCCGGCCCACGATGGAGCCAGGTTGTTTACAAAGGCGAAATAGACGTCCTTGTGATCAACGGGTAGCCCTGCATCGGGTGTGCCATCTCCATTGTTATCTCCGGTGTTTTCGATGATGACTTCGAGAATAATAAAGTCGTCGTAGTCCGGATAGCTCCACGCTCTGGCTTTGCGGGTAATGGTGAGGCCGCGTTCTGTCGTCCATTTGGAGATGATGATTTCTTCGGCCTCATTGTCGTTGGGAATATAGCGTCCGTAATCATAATTGTGGATTTCGATGGGTTCGTCGGCCACCAGTGCAGGTGCTCCGGGCCAGTAATTGGCCGTGGTATTGCCCGTGAGGAACGACCGGGTTTCAATGCCCAGATCGCGCTCTGGTCCCGAAGCGGCATCGTAGATCATTTCAAAGATGTCGTCGGTATTGTAGCGCGGGTTGGAGGTCGATACATTGTATGACCCTCCTTCTTTGGTAAAAACCCAAAAACCCTCGCCCTGGCTGGTGTGATAGCGGTGATCGGCGTCCTGTCCTATGATCCAGTATTCCCTGAAGTCGCGTTCGCCAATGCCCCAGCCGGGATACATCAAGCCAGCATCTGCGCCCAGGCGGCTGTCGTCGCGCAGGCCCTGGGTGCCGGTATTGCGAAAGGTGGCCCAGAGCTTGCCCCGGGTCAGGTGGCGTTGAAGTTCGGGTTGCTGGGCATAGATTTCGGATGCAAATACCAGCACACATAGAACGCCCATCCATCCGATGTGTTTTAATGGATACATGTTATTACTCCTCAGATAATAAAATTAAAATCCGAGCTGGAGACCTACGCTGATCTCTCGGGGGCGACCAGCCCAGCGGTGGTATTCTTTGGTATCGCCGAAGTTGACATAATTCTTGTCCGTGGGTTTGGGCATGTCCATGCCATAGAGATACCAGAGTTCGGCTTGTGGCCCCTGTCTGTGTCGATCAAACCAGGGACCGCGCCAGAAATATTCGGTGGCCGGGTCGCGCTGATTGAAGAAGTTGTACACGTTCATAAATAGAACGGCTTCTGTTCGACCTGCGCGGAAGCGTTTTTCCAAAGACAGGTTGGTCTTGGTTTCCATAGGACCAAATCGCTCGACATTGCCCTGTGTGGGATGCGGAATGTTGATTCGACGTCCCGTTTTCAGGGTGTTGATCACATTGAGCCGAAAACCGCCGAGGGCTGGACCGTAATGCATTGGCGTTTCATACGTAAATGCGATTTTCATGGTGCCGCGCCGGTCGCCAAAACCAGCGGTTTCTGCGGCACCTCCGCGTCCCGCACTTCGGTCAGAAGTGGTGTTGCGAGTGAAGTAAAAGACACCCGGAAGATTTTCCACTTCCTGAATTTCGCTGTCGGTCAGCGGATTCCAGTCGGGGTTGGTACCCTCTCGGATGGTCTGGATATAGCGGTCTGCTTCGGCGCCGATGTCCTGAATCTGCTGCGATGTGAGCGGTACTTTTGCTTCTGAGCCATCGTCGTTGGCATCTACTACGCCGTCGCCGTTGGTGTCTTTGGTGTGCTGGATGAAATAGAGATCGGACGCGACAAATTGCGAGTTGGGAAAGTAAATAATCCGGTTGATTCCCGCATTACCTCCCGACTGCCACTGGTGGTTGTACGCGACCTGGAAGGAGAAGTTCTGGCTGAAGTCCTTTCTCAGGCTCAGTTCAAATCCGCGATTGTCTGTAAAGACATAACCCAGCGGTGTGTTGCGTCCCACCTGGCTTTTGCGGCTGGGATCTCGCCACAGGGCATTGCCGAATCGAACCTGACCATCTACGCTTTGCTGATATGTCGTAAAGCTCAGAACATAGTCCTGATAGAAGTTCCAGTCTGTGCCCACCTCGAAATTGGTGGAGCGTTTGTAGTCGAGATGGGGGTTGCCCGTGGTGGCTCGCTGGTTGTTTTTATTCAGCCATTCGGTATCGTCGATTTGGCCGTTGTTGTTAAAGTCTTCCGGGGGCGCAACGCCGCGCCATTCGTAGGAATAGAGGTGCCAGAACCCGGGCATCTGGTGAAATATGCCGTAGGAAAATCGAATGATGGCATTGGCCGTAATGGGATGTGAAACGCCCAGGCGAGGACTCCAGGCCGATTTGGTGGATACAGTGGTGCGCGGCATAAATTTGCGCTGTCGCGACCACGAGTTGGTCATGGGTGCTCCGCCCCAGGCATTGTTGGCAAGTGGGGAGTAAAAATCGCCGTTGTGGTCGTGCCTGTCGTAGCGGATGCCCAGGTTGACGATGATGCCTTCAAATTCCATTTTGTCCTGGAGGTAGAACGCGGATTGGATGGGGTTAATGGGTTGGCCCATTTCGTAGGGCACACCCGCGAGTTGATAGCGCGATTTGCCCGCCTGCGGCCAGTTGATCTGGTTCCACCAGTAGGTGTGTCGCGTCAGATCAATGCCCGTTTTGATAAAGTGGTTCTTGTTGATCTGGCTGGAATAATCGAGTTTGAAGTTGAGGCGGGCGCGATGGTCGTTGATCCAGATGGAGACCCGTCTGGGGCCAATGGTGAATACCCCGTCCTGATCTTTTCTCAGCGGTTCCGTAATACCGCCGCCAAATTGGCTGGTGACACCCGGCACATTGGTCGTGTCTGTGGCGTCGCGGTAATAGGATAGCCGGGCTTCGTAAAAGGTTTTGTTGCTCAGGGTATGTGTGAGGGATATGTATGCCAGGTCGTGTTTGACGTTGGCGATGCCTGCACCAGCTTCACCTGCGGGCAGGAAAATGTCGATGCCCTGGAGTTCTCGACCAACGGTGCGCTTGACGCCCTGTACCCAGCTTTCGCCCTCGCCGACCTGGTAGGCTTCGTGGCGCGCATAGACCCCGCCGACTTTAACTTTTATGTTGGACTGCACATCCCAGGCCAGTTTGTAGGTGCCTTTGATGTTGTAGGGCGATTCGATCCAGCGGGCGGTCTGTGGAGATGTTGAGACGGCCTGATGGAAGATGCCGCGTTTGGTGGGGGAGGGGAAATGCGAGGCTTGTCCTTCGTGCTGTGCGGTGACAAAAAAGGAGGCATTTCCCAGCAATGGACCCGAGAGTGATCCATCGACTTCATAACCATGAATGCCGGTATAGTCCGTGCGCTCGTGCGCCAGGCGGGTGATGTCGTCGCCCGTTCCCATCTGGCGGTCTGGACCGGGATCTGTGTATGTTTCATTTTCCCATGTCGCATCGCCCCATTTCATTCTGCCTTTGTGGATGGGGCTGTCATAGACATTGCCACCCCAGTGTTTTTTGCCCGGCGGAATATAGGTGAAGCCGCCTTTGCCGTGAAAATTTTTGCCACCTTCTCGGGTGATGATGTGAATGGCGCCAGATGTGGCATTGCCGTATTCGGCTTCCATCCCTCCGGTGATGACGGTAATTTCTTGCACGGCGTCGCTATTGACCCCGACAAATTGAACATCGCCCCGGGCAGTGCCCGCATCCATGACAACGCCATCTACATAGACGAGTGTTTCCGTCGTGCCGCGGTTGCCCTGGTAGCTGCCGCGAATAGCGGGTTCGTTGTTGTCGAGAGAGACGCCTGCCTGAAGGCTCATGAGTTCTGAGGTGCTTGCCGCTGTAGATAGCCGATCAATCGTGTCGCCGCCCATGATATATTTGCTCGTGGTTTTGTCTCTTTCTACGGGTGGGCGTTCAGCCACGACTGTGAGTTCGGCCAATTCGACGGTGGTTTCTTTGAGTTGAAAGTTGAGAGGCGTGGTGAAGTCCGTTTTGACCGATACATCGCTCTGGGTTTGATTGGTATATCCGATAAGCGAGGCCGTGAGTGTGTATCTTCCCGGCAGGATATTGATGATAAAATAGCTACCATCGGCATCTGCCACAGCGCCGAGTCGCGTGCCTTCTACGATTACATTAGCGCCGGGAAGCGGATTGCCCTGATCGTCTTTGATGATACCAGCGATTTTACCCGTGGTGCCTGCCTGGAGGTGAGAGGCAAAACACAGAAGTATGAAAATCATAACGATTCGTTTCATTCGCGGCTCTCCTTTTAATTTAAGTTGAATTTGATACCTGCACCGATATCAATGAGGTTAAAGGGATATGTTTTTTCAATGCCCCAAACAAGGAAGGGGCGCAACTCTCCCATTACAACATTATAGCGTACACGCACATCTAACGCGGCTTTGTCTCCCATACCGATTTGAACCCCGCCGCCAAAGCTGGCACTAAAGGCTGTGCGCGTGTCGTTGATGGGTTCCATGAGGATGGTTGGATCGGGGGGCGCACCAGCGCCCGAAGGTGTTTGACCGGCAAAGATCAGACCGCTGACTTTGCTGGAATAATCGTGAAGGCCCGCGCCAAATGTGAGATAGGTCGTTGTGCCCTGGCCAAACCCCTGTTCCCTCAATGCAAATAGCCAGTTGGCGTGGATGCTGTTGATAGTCATGTTGGCTTCGGCCTGTGGGCTGGTGTACTCTTTACCGTCGCTGAAACTGAAGGTGCGTGTTTCAAGGCTGCCATTGTTAAAGCGGGCATGGTGAAATTCTACTTCGGCCATCTTGCGCTTGTGATAAATATAATGCGCTGTGCCTCCAAATTTTGTACCACTATCGTACATATCTTTGAAGTTAAAGACGGGAATGTAGAAGTCGAAAAATCCGCCAGCGCCATAAGCACCTTCTCGTGCGGTTGCCTGCGCATTCGGCAACAGCACGACAATGCATAAAATCGAGAATACATTTTTCAACGGAACCTCCTTTGCTTATGGATGTTGTTGTGTCAAATAGATTTCCGAGACGCAATTGCATCAGATCATTGGACCTTCTTATTCGATATTAATTTTAGTTTTTTATTTATTTTAAAACTTATTTAAAAAGCAAACTAATTTACTCTTGTATATTAACGAACTTGATTTGTGAAGGCAAGCGAAGTTCTGTCCGGCATATTGTGATTATTAAAAAAAAGAACGGCAAACTGTTGAAAAGTTGCCGTTCTTTTCTTTCTAAATGATTATATTTTGTGGCTGTTATCACGCTTTGCGATAAACTGTTTTGCCTCCCACAATTGTCTCCATTACATCAATATCCTTTATAGCCAATATATCTCCTGCAAATGGATCTGATTCTAAAACCACAAAGTCCGCCAGCTTGCCCACCTCGATTGACCCTTTTACATTTTCTTCAAAATTTTGCCAGGCGGCGTCAATAGTGATTGCCCGAAATGCCAGTTCCAAATCAATGCGCTGTGCTTCGCCCATACACTGCCCACTGCGCGAGAGACGGTTCACTGCGGACCAGACGGAAAATAGCGATTTGGTCGGGGTTACTGGCGAGTCGTTGTGGATGGTAAAGCGAATTCCGCGATCAGATGCTGATTTCAATGGGCTGATTCGATGCGCGCGCTCGGGTCCCAAAAAGATCGCTTCGTGGCGGTCGCCCCAGTAATAGGTGTGCTGAACAAAGAAAGAGGGTGTCACGCCCAGTGTCTGCATTTTATCGAGTTGATCTTCTCTCACCGTTTGACAGTGCTCAATGCGATGCCGCGTATCTGCGCGCGGCGTTTTTTGTTGCGCCTGTTCATAGGCAGATAAAATATCGTCAATTGCCGCGTCTCCATTGCCGTGTATCGCAATCTGTTTGCCGGCTCGATGGGCTTCATCCACCATCTCTATTAGAGCTTCTCGGCTTCGCATGGGATAACCGCGATACTGAGTATCGCCCATAAATGGTTCGTGATAGGGTTTGCTCAGATATCCCGTATAGCCCTGGATTGATCCATCCTGAAACATTTTTACCGCGCCCAATCGCAAGCAATCTGTTCCAAAGCCCGTTTTCAATCCACTCGCCTCCAGAATTGACTGCTGACCCGGCTTGCTTTTCCCGGTCATGCAAATCATGCGCATGGGCAGCTTGCCGCTGTCGATGGCTGTTTGCAGTCGGGCAATGTCGCGGCGAGTACAGCCGGCGATTACTACGGAGGTTACACCTTCGCGGACATATTCATTTACAGCGATCTCCAATCCCTCAAACCACTGGGCTTCGTTCAATGGGGGAATCAGATTTCTCACGGGACGCATTGCGGTTTCTTCCAGAACACCGTCCGGCTCTCCTGTTATGAGGTCTTTGCGAATTACTCCGCCCGTTGGATTGGGGGTATCGGAATGGACTCCGGCGCGTTCCAGTGCATATGTATTTGCCGATGCAAAATGGCCCGAGGTGTGGACGATGCAAATCGGGTGGTTCTGCGAAGCCCGATCCAGGTCTGCTCGTGTCGGGTGCCGTTTCTCTTCCAGCAGGGTATCGTCATAACCCCTGCCCAATACCCACTGGTCCTCTGGTATTTCTTTGGCCCGCTCTGCCAATAGCTGGACAATATCATCGATTTTTTCTACGGGTCCCATTGGTGGAGAATTGCAATTTACAGAGGAAACAGCCACGAGTCCCGCGCTGGGGAAATGTCCATGCGTGTCGTAAAATCCAGGTAGCATGGTTTTTCCCTTGAGGTCTGTACGTTCGGTGTCGGGACCTGCAAGGTCCATAATCTCCTGATCAGATCCCACAGCGCATATAGACCCATTCAGTACAGCAACCGCAGTACCGCCGCGGTCAGCCATGGTGATCAGGTTGCTATTGTAAAATACCCTGTCTGGCTGAAGGCTCTGAATTGCTTTCATTACAACCTCCTCGGATCCTGTTCTTTAATCAGATGGATTAACCTCATTTAAAGGCGGGTCGTCTGTCGTTCGTTCTCTGAAATTTTCAATTCGGTGAAATGTGAAATAATTCGCATCATGCGCGTTGTGCGCGCCGCCCAGACCGTCGTCATAAGCTGTGCGCGATGCCACGATTATATCGTTTTCTTCAAATTGCCAGTCAACGTATTGAAATGCGTGTTTCTCTGGATCGGGGTGGTGCAGGATCACGGATTCGATTCGCCAGGTTTGCAAATTTGCAGACGATGTCAAGACCAGTGTATTTCGGTATGCCGGCGGATTGGTTTGTTTGCATCCCAACGACCAGTAGCGCTGTGTTTGATTGTCAAACCGAATTGTGAATTTTACACCGCCGCCCGGAAAGTCGATCAGGTCTTTATCCCGATCGTGTGTCAATGTTTTGCCATCTTCTGAGATGTGCAATATAGCCGCTTTGTCGCTTTCCGCCTGTATCTCTTCGGGGGAGACATTGCGTAAATTTGAACGCAAGATGTTTACCAGTTTGTTATCTGGCGTTATCACGATATTGCCTTCAATCCACTGTGAACTTGACCAGAGGTGTTGATACGCTTCGCTAAATCGCCAGTTCTCAGCTTGAAGCAGGTCTGCATCTTCGGGTATGGAGAGGACCAGCGCTTTCCACTCTTCTCGCGGACCATGTGCCAATTCAAATGCGCGCCAGAGATATCCATTGTGGGCGACGACGGGCATTGGGGCACAGTGATAGCGATCCTCAGTAGAGATTTGTCCGGTGTGTTTGTCTTTTGGCACTGTCCATGTTTTTCCCCCGTCCGTAGATCGCCGAATTACGGCATAGCCATATTCGCGGCTTGTGCCGAGCAGGTAGAGGTCGCCTTTGTGCAAAAAAAGATTGGACCACCACTGGCCAACCTGTTCGACTATTTGAGTCCAGGTTTCGCCTTTGTCGCGCGAACGAAATACGGCCATGCGGTCGTAATTTGTGCCCGGTCCAAAAAGATCATAGGATGCGATATAATCGCCGTTGGGCATGATGACGATGCTCGGGCTACCCAGGTATTGTTTTGTGCTGGCGGGGCTGTGATCAATCACGACGCCAGGTACTTTTGAGTGGTCGGGTTTTAAAGGCAAATTTACCTCCTCAGTTATCCATTCGATTATGGTTGATTTGAACGTCAGCAGTTTCGTCTATGGATAATGCACCTGCTGTGCCGTTTCCGATTCGGTTGTTGCTCAATAAATTACCAGTGCCGATACCGTTCCAGCGAACTGTTGAAACGGTTTCTTTTTGTTTTCTCCTCTCCAGCAGGGTACATCCGGTGATGCTGATGTCGTCGGAGTCGGATACGTATATCGCGCTGGGATAGCCGTCCAATATCTGGCAGCCGTTTACGGTGAACCGGGCGCAACGGATGATTTCCAAAAGGCCCTGGCGATCATCCGCGTTTTCATCTTGTCCGCTTTGGAACTCGTGAAGCGTTGTTCCGTTCAGGATACAATCTGTGCTGTTTATAAATTGAATGCCAGTACGACGCGAGGGACCGTAATCGGGATTGTGGTCAAAGCTGTTGCCGCCAACCACGATATTTTGCGCGTGTTCTACCAGGAGATTTCGGTTGAATCCATTGTAGATCGCGTTTCCCGAGATGGTGACGCCTCTGGCCGCGATGAGGTGGATGTTATTTTCTTGTGTGCCGATCAAATTTCCCACAATGGTGAACAGGCCCACCTTGTTATTCGTCTGGGGAGAGTGGCCGATCATCAATATATTCACGCCTCCAGGCGAAGGTAGTGCCTGGATGGTATTGCCCGATATGGTGCCTTCGCGGACAGTGGCAGATCCGTCGCTGGTGTCGATCCAGATATCTGCGGATCGGTCCGCTTCTTTGTCGAAGTTGTATTCGATGTCGTTGCCGGTGATCTGCAGGTTGCGGATTTGTGAGCCGATGATTTTGATGCCTCCGCGTTTACAATAGCTGATGTGGGAACCAGTTACGATGATTTGATGCAGATCTACCTGGTCGAGGAAGATGCCTGCGCCGCGATTGTCGTGTAGATGACAGTGGGAAATAAGGACATTTCGGGCGCGGTCGCGTATGTGGATGGCGTGGTTTAGCTTTCGCAAGAGTACGCCTTCAAAGGTCGCCTGCATGGTGCCTGTTAGCAAGAAGCCATCTGCTTCGGGGTGTTTGCCTTCGATCTCCAGGTTTGATATTGTGGGCATTCTTTCATGGGTCCAGACGCGAGTTTCAAAGGTTTTGGGATCGGCTGAGCGCTCATGTGTACCTGTGATGTGAAATGCGGGTCCTGCACCTCCCATGAGGATTTTTGCTGCGCCTCCCGATCCATCTATACTCATCCGTCCGCTGTCGGCCAATTTTACGTTGATAGGGTGCGTGATGAGATAGTCGCCTTTTGGAAATTGTAGGGTTCCGTCTCCTTTTGCCAGCGCGTCTTCAATTGCTTTGGTATCGTCGGTGATGCCATCCCCTCTGGCTCCGAAATCTCGCACATTGCTCATGGTTTCTACCTTTCGGGTGTTTGGTGATTTGCAGTATCAGGCATCATATATAGAGAATTGTTCTCTGTCAAGCAGGGCCGTTTCGCAGGACCGGGCGTTTTTCAGTTGCTTCTGGCGAGTCCCGGTTATAGTTTGGAAGCCAATTACACAAGCTGTTCAACTTTTTGAGGAGGTCACACCGTGAATCCTCTCACTTCGTTTGACGACTCGCACCACGAACAATTTATGGCTGAGGGATATCTGCGCTTGGGGCATCTCCTGTCGCCCGGGGAACTCGGTGCACTGCAGCAGCGCATTGACGATATTATGCTGGGTCGCGTCCGCTACAAGAATATGCGCTTTCAACTCAATCCCAAAACGCCGGATGTCAGAATGGATCGCACGCTGGGGAATCAGGAGCAGACGCTCCATTATCGGCGTATCGATGATCTGGAACAGGATCCTCTCTTTCTCACCTATATGCAGCATCCCCTTATCCGCCAGATTACCCGTCGCTATATCGGCGAAAATGTTTCGGTTTTTCGCTCTATGTTTATGAATAAACCCGCTGAGAGCGGCACGATTTTGCCCTGGCATCAGGATATTGGCGTGGGTTGGGGGATTGATACCAATCCGATTATTACGGTGTGGACGGGGCTGGACGCTGCCACTGTTGATAGTGGTTGTATGCAGATTGTGCCGGGGAGCAATAATCTGGGTATTCTCAACGAGCGGCACTATACCTCTGATGAGGATCAGGCGAGGTACGCCAGACCCGAGGATGTGATCGATCTGGAGACAGAGGCAGGGGAGGCTGTTTTGCTGCACAATTTTTTGCTCCACCGCTCGGCTCTCAATTCGACGCCGTCGCCTCGGAGGGCTTTTAGCGCGACTTACATGGATGCGCGAACGCGTTCTTTGAAGACTGGTCTGACTTTTCCTCGTCTCTTTGGAGAGGGTGCGCTCAATCCTGCGACTGTGTCGGGAAAAGCGTCCGATCTGGTGCAAGTTTTTCATGGTTGAGGTTGTTGCTAATGACTCAAAAAAGCCGACGCATAAACGTCGGCTTTTTTTGTATGTGATGTTTAAGGAATGGGATCGCCGTGTTCGGCGGTGTGTTGGGCGTATTGTTGGCGCAGGCGATTGGTGACGGGACCGGGTTCGCCGTTGCCAATGGTGCGGCCATCTACTTCGAGGATGGGAGAGAGTTCGCCCATGGTGCCCGTAGTGAAGCTTTCATCTGCGGTATAGACTTCGGTAAGCGATAGGTTGCGTTCGGTAACTTTGATGCCCAGATCGCGTGCGAGGTCGATTACTACACCTCTTGTTATGCCGGGCAAGCAGGAATCCGCGTGGGGCGTGATAAGCGCCCCTTTTTTTATGATGAAGATATTGGTGGCATTGGTTTCAGAAACATAGCCGAAGATGTCGAGCATGATCGCGTCATCAACGCCTGCGACATTGGCTTCGATTTTGGCGAGGATGTTGTTGATCAGATTGTTGTGATGGATTTTGGAGTCGATGCACATGGGCGGATTGCGGCGAACAGAGGCGGTGATCAGGCGAATGCCGTCTGAGGAATAAACAGGGGGTTTCCATTCTGGTAGCACAATGAGGCAGGAGCCGTATTGATTAAAGTGCGGACTCATGCCCGATGAGGTTTTTTTCCCCCGCGTGAGCGTGAGCCGTATATGCACTTCATCGCGCATGTTATTGGTTTTGAGGGTTTCAAAGATCGCGGTTTTGATTGCTTCACGAGAGGGGATATCCGCAAAGGCCATGGCTTTGGCAGAGTCGAAGAGGCGGTCGAGGTGCGCGTCGAGTTGGAAGATTTTGCCGTTGTACACGCGCAGGCCCTCCCATACGGCATCACCGCCCTGGACCGCGCTGTCAAAGACGGATATTTTGGCGTCTTCGCGCGGTAGTAGTTCACCGCCGACGTGGATGAGGATGTTTTCGTTTCGAGAGTCGGGTAATTGGATAGACACGGGGACTCCGTTTATTCAGCTTTGATGGCATGTGCATAAAGCTGGTCGTAATAGGGTTGACATTTTTCGAGGAGCGGTCGCAAACGATCGGGAAAGGGTTCGGTTTTGGGGCGATAGGGTTGAAATCCGGTGGATTTGTGGACGTTGTGGTACCAGTGTTGCGCCCATATTCCGTCTTCGGGGCGGGGTCCGGCTTTCCACGTGAGCATTGCGGGGTCAAAGGGTATGTTCAGGGCGTCGCAGAGTTTTGTGAGGACATGCCGTGGATTTTTGAGGAGTTCTCGAGAATCGAGTACGGGGTATTTTTGACCTATGGCGTGAAACTCGCGCAGTAGCTGGGCTTGCATTTTGTAGCCCGTGTCGCGCAGGGTGGGGATTTTGAGCTGGTTGACGAGCGAGGGTAGCATGTCAACGGGGTCGCGCGTGAGCAGGACATTGTGGGTGTGTACGAAAAAGTCGCGGCTTATTTCGACGAGGTGATGAGCCATCTGTTTCATAAAGAGCACGGGGCGATCACAGGGACCGAGGATGATATTGCGAATGACTTTTTCGCCATTGCATTCCATGGCGGCCATGACTTCGTTTGCACCCGGGTGTTTGGCAGCAGATACGCGTAGATAGTGACCGTAGAGGGGTTCGTCAATCACGCGGGTGTCTGACCGCTGTGCGAATGAGTACATGAGGGCGGTTGAGACATTGCGGGGACCGCTCCACATGTTTAGACACAGAATATCGGCAGGCATATCACATTCGGAAGACGGGTTTAAAATTGGGATCGGTGATGGCATCGCGTTGTAGTGCAAAAGGTTCTATTGGATAATCCGTGTGCCCATCAATGGCGAGTTCGCTGAGGATTTTGCCCAGGATACCAGAGAATTTGTACGCGTGTCCGGCGCCTACACAGACGATGATCTGGGGGTGCTCGGGGAGTGTATCGATTACGAAATGGCGGTCTTTGGGCATTGTGTAGAGACAAGTTTTGGTATAGAGCTTTGGGCCGAGAAATCCGGGGATGTTTTCTTTGAGCCAGGCTTCCTGGTAACGTTCGCGTTCGGCTTCGGGGTCATAGGTGCGCGTATCGGTTGTCACTGCGGGACCGGATGCGTCAATGCCGACTTTGGTGGCGACTTCGCCATAGATGGGGAATCCGTAGATGGATTCGTCGGCATGAGAGATGAATATGGGGAATTTTCCAATGGCAAAGTCTGGCAGGTTTGGCGTGGCGTAGTATGTAACCTGTTCCTGGGTTACGGTGAGAGAAAGATTTATGTTCACGCTGGCGAGCAGGCGATCTGTCCAGGCACCGGCTGTGACGATGAGTTTGCGGCAGGAGAAGTTGCCCTGTTTGGTTTCGATTGTGACGCCGGTGTCCGTTGGACGAATGCGCGTGGCTTCACATTTGTCCAACATGGTGGCACCGCGATAACGCGCCATGGCTACATGGGTGGCATTTCCCCGACTTGCATCTACCAATCCGGTATCGGCCTGGTAGATGCCATCGACTTCGTATTTTAGATGGAATTGCGGAAAGCGTTTCGCGATTTCATCGGCGTCAACGCGATCGTAGGGAACGCCTGTTTCATCCATTGCGCTCGTGTATTTGTCAATTTCATATCGGTAGGGGTGATCGACGGGTGAAAATTGGATGCTGCCCGTTTTGAAGACCATCTGGACGCCGGATTCTTCTTCGAGCGTATGCCAGGCGGTGTAAGAGGCAGGTGCCAGGCGGATATATTGAGGGTAGTAATAGGTCAGGCGGATGATGCGCGAGTGATCCTGGGAGCCGCCGTGGTGATGACCGTGTTCAAATTGTTCTATGCCCAGGACGTCTTTGCTTTTTCGGCGCGCGAGCCAATACGCTGTTGCACTGCCGATGCCCCCACAACCGAGGACGATGTATTCGTAATCTGTTTTCATGGTCTTGTATTAGAGATTTTTTGCATTGTCCAGATTGTATTTTTTCAGGCTTTTGTGAGTGCCAAAGGCATAGTGCCTGGACATGTCTGGCGAATAGCGACTGGCTTCTGGCGTGCGTCCGAGTGCTTCTGCAATGGCGCGAACATGATGAGGCGCGCCACCGCAGCAGACGCCGAGGTAGCGGATATCCGCGCTGTATGCCTCTCTGGCAAATTCTGCCATTTCGTACCGATTGCAGGTAAAGGGATCAAGCGCGGTGGGAAAGGGGCGGTCTTCGGGCAAGCGCGGGTCGCGGAGAGACTGCATGGTGGGATGATCAGGGGTGGTGCGGTAGGGGACGGGCAAAGCAGCAACATGGCACGAGACCGCTTGTCGGATGCGCACGACAGCGGGCATCATGGTCTGGGGACCCCGCGCGCAGTTAATACCGACGACAGTCGCGCCGTCTTGCTCTAATTGTTTGGCCGCGACTTCGAGGGGAATCCCGTCTCTGAGGTCGTCTTCCCTGTGCGGGGTGAGGGTGACGACAGCTGGCAGGCCAGATTCTTTGATGGCTTTGAGGGCGATTCGCGCTTCGCCAAAAAAGGAGAAGGTTTCGGCGATGATAAAATCGACATTTGCCTCGGTTGCCCAGTTAATTTGTTCTTCGAACATGCCGCGAACAAGCGCGTCGGATGCTTTGTCATTGGGATGCCAGATATTTGTGTTGCAAATATTGCCCGCGACCAGAGGTGGCTCTGCGGTGGCTTCTCGCGCTATGTCTTGGGCGAGTGATAAGGCGTTTTTTTGAAGGGGTTCGAGCAACTCTTCTTTGCCTATTAGACGCAGTTTTTCGCGGTGGGCGTAATACGTGAGGGCTTCGATAACATCTGAGCCAGCCCGCAAAAACTCGCGGTGTAAAGCGGCGACTGCTTCGGGGTGTTCTAAGACGACTTCGGGTACATAAGCTCCTGCCTGGAGATATCCCCTTCGTTCGAGTTCAAACACATACCCTTCGGCGCATATTACACCGCTTTCGTCCAGGCGCTGCAACAGCCCGCGTTTTGGAATTTGTTTATCCATTGCTTGTCCTTTACTATGATGGGTCAAAAGCAATTGTATGGTAGGGATTTGCGATTGGGAAGTCAAGGCAGAGTTATCTCGTTTGACTTAGCGTGGATGGCGTTATATTCTAAAGAGCGTTGGAAGGGAGTGTACGCTCAAAGATATTGGAGGAATTCGCTATGGGCTTGACCGAAGAGGAGAGATTTAGATTTGATTTGACGGGGTTTATGGTTCGACCGGCGATTTTATCGAAAGACGAAGTGGCGGCGATTGTAGATCAGATTGATCGGATTAAGCACAATCCCGAATCTTTACCTCCCGAACATCGCGCCGTTCCCGGTGGACCGGCGAGTGTGTTGATCGATCATCCGAAGGTGATCGATGTTTTGCACGAGATTATCGGGCCAGAGATTCGGCTGGAGGCGGCCGGGTGTGTTTGGAGAAAGAAGGGCCAATCCCATGGCGAATTGCACGGAGGGGGTCCGAGGCAGATAGATCCCATTTTTGGGTATCGGGTTCAGGCTGGGCGCATCCATGCGGGGATGGTTCGGGTAATTTTTGAACTGTCGGGGGTGAATAAAGGGGACGGGGGCACCCATTTTATTGTGGGGAGTCACAAGGCCAATTTCCCAATGCACGAGGCGCATGTGTCGTTGAAGGAGGGGGAGCGCAGTCCGTTTTTGATGACGTATGAGTGTCCGCCGGGTAGTGCACTATTTTTTACGGAGAATGTGTGTCACGCAGGTCCTGTGTGGCAGCGCGATACGCCCAGGGTGACGATTTTGCACGCATATTCGCATTTGGCGACGCACTGGCACCGGTTAAATATTCCGCCAGTGGTGCTGGAAAATTTGCCCCGCGAAAAACAGGCTTATTTCAGGCAGCCGTGGATTGCGGATTTCAAAACTCGACCGGCAACACACAATACGATGGCGCGATTTATTGAGGGAGATGATCCGGTTGTGGATACAACCCATCGGTTGGAAGTGGGGATTTGATCAAATAGGAGGAGATATGAAGGCAGTTGTGGTGATGTTTGATTCACTAAATCGACATCTGTTGTCGCCCTATGGGTGTGACTGGACGCATACGCCAAATTTTAAACGGTTGGCAGAGCGCGCGGTGACGTTTGACAGGTCTTATGTGTGCTCGATGCCGTGTATGCCGGCCAGGCGAGATTTTCATACGGGGCGGCCCAATTTTTTGCATCGTTCGTGGGGGCCGCTGGAGCCGTTTGACGATTCGGTGCCTCGCATGTTAAAGGAGCATGGTGTTTCGAGCCATCTGGTGAGCGATCATCAGCATTATTGGGAAGACGGCGGATGCACGTATCACACCCAGTATAGCACCTGGCAGTTTTTCAGGGGACAGGAGGGGGATCTGTGGAAGGGGCAGGTGGCAGATCCTTCTACGGAAAATACGTATGGGCGAAATTCGGGTGAAGATGACCTGTCCCGACAGGATTTGATCAATCGGCAGTTTATGCGTCGGGAAGAAGATCAACCCCAGTCGAAGACGTTTGAGGCGGGGATTGATTTTATTCAGCGGAATTACACGGAAGACAATTGGTTTTTGCAGATTGAAACGTTCGATCCCCACGAGCCATTTTTTTCTCAGCGCAAGTTTAAGGATCTCTACGCCGAGCATTATCGCGATTACGACGGTCCGTTGCACGATTGGCCGAGCTATGAACCGGTGAAAGAGACGCGAGAGCAAATTGAGCATATGCGGTTTGAATACGCTTCACTGCTGTCGATGTGCGATGCCAAGCTGGGCGATGTGCTGGATTTGATGGATGAATTGGAGATGTGGGAAGATACGTTGCTGGTGGTGTGGACCGATCACGGGTTTTTGCTGAGTGAGC
>JAPOXY010000216.1 GCA_026706845.1 Gemmatimonadota bacterium | reverse complement strand
CTGTGAAACGCCAAAACCTCAGATGGGTCAGGAAAAATCCCAGGAAGTTCAAGCAAAACCCCAGGAGGTTCAGGCAAAGCACAATTGGCCCCACCTGCGGGGACCAAATGCAAATGGACTCGTGGATGCGGGTAATCCTCCCGTGGAGTGGAGCGAGAGTACCAATATTCGCTGGAAAGTAAAAATTCCGGGTACGGGTCACGCCACGCCTATTATATGGGGCGATAAAATTTTTGTTCAGACTGCGGTTAAGACCGATAAAACCGTAGAAGTCGCACAGACAGCCAGAAAGCCTTTGCCCACTCATATCTATCAATTTAAGCTGCTTGCACTGGATCGCAAAAGCGGCGATGTGGTGTGGGAAAAGACCGTGCGCGAGGCACTACCCCACGAAGGCACCCATAAAACGGCTAATTATGCTTCCACATCGGGTGTTACGGATGGCGAACATCTGTACGCATTTTTTGGTTCATGGGGCTTGTATTGCTTTGACTTCGATGGCAATTTGAAATGGGATAAGGATCTGGGCGATCAGAGAGTTGCAGGCTCTTTTGGAGAAGGCTCATCGCCGACTATTCACGGCAATACGCTGATTATCAACTGGGATCACCAGGGCGCTTCGTTTATTGTCGCGCTGGATAAACGCACAGGTGAGGAAATCTGGCGCAAGGCGCGACGGGAAAGAACGACGTGGACCACACCGATCGTTGTCGAACACAAGGGTACGCAACAGATTATTGTGGGCGCGAGCGGAAAGACCCGAAGTTACGATCTCAAAACTGGTGATGTGTTATGGGAATGCGCGGGACTGGGTACAAATGTCATTCCCACCGCCGTCTATGCCGATGGCATCGTCTATGTTACAAGCGGCCATAGACAGCCAGCGATGCAGGCGATTTCTCTCGACAAAGCCAAGGGCGATATTACGGGTACAGATGCCGTGCTGTGGACAGTTAATGATAATACCCCTTATGTTTCTTCGCCCCTTCTTTCCGGCAACAATATCTACAGCACGAAAAATACCAGAAATATTTTAGCCTGTTACAATGCCAAAACAGGCGAAACAGTTTTTGGTCCTGCGCGACTCCAGGGTATCAATCGCATATACGCTCCACTGGTTGGTACAAGTGACCGCGTGTATATCGCCGGGCTGGCTGGCACGACATTTGTGATCAAGAATGGCAGCGAATTTGAAGTACTTGCAAAAAATAAACTCGACGAAGGTACCGGTGCATCTCCCATTATCGCGGGCGACGAGTTGTATTTGCGCGGCAGCGAACACCTGTATTGTATTGCGGCAAATTAAAAGAGGATATCTATGCGGTACAAAGCGTTACTCATCTTCGCGGTAGCCCTATTTATTGGATGTGGCGCGCCTCAGGATCGAGAGGATAAATTTCTCAGTGTGGGCACGGCGCCGCCTGGTGGCGCGTTTTTTGTCGTGGGGGGGGCGATTGCCCAGGTTGTCAACGATCACATGCCCTGGGAGGTTTCTGCCGAGGCGACCAAAGGTACGCAGGAGAATATTCGCCGCCTTTCGAGCGGAGAATTGGATTTTGCGCTGGCCAATGCCGCGATCTCCTATTTTGCCGTGCGCGGAGAAGGCGCGTGGGGAGAGAAACAGAATATCAATGCGGTTATGACATTGGCGCCAAATGTCGCGCTTTTTATTGCGCCACAAAGCGCGGGTGTCAATGGTTTGGGTGACCTCAAGGGCAAGCGCGTTGTCGTTGGGCCAGCGGGTGCGGGATTTGAGTATTTCTTAAGACCCATCCTGAATGCGCACGGGGTCACTTATGACGATTTCACACCGCTTCACAATACGCAGGCGGGAACGGTTGACATGCTCGCCGATGGATCGGCTGCGGCTGCTTTTTTAGGGGGCGCAGTGCCCACGGCTTCTATCACTCAGGCCAGCGCGTCTCAGGATATTTATTTTATTCCCTACGATGAGTCGGCCAAACAAAGCCTTTTTGAGACCTATCCCTTCTTTTTTGCCGCAACGATTCCCGCCAATACGTACCGGGGACAAGCAGAGGATTTCGCCGGGATGAATGTCGGTTCTATGCATCTCATCACGCGGGCGAGTTTGAGCGAGGATACGGTTTACAATTTTACCAAAACGCTCTATGAACGCCGTGAGGAAGTCGTAAAAAAACACCCGGCAGGCAAGGCGATAAATCCGAAAAATATCGTTCGAGATACAGGGACGCCTTTTCATCCGGGTGCGATAAAATATTTCAAGGAAATTGGTATCTGGCAGGATTAAATGGTTTTGAAAATTAGTCAGGCTCTATGACGCGCCTCCATTCCCACCTGTTTCGCATTATCTCTGCCCTACTCGGCCTTTTCATTCTGGTCGAAGTCAATTATCCGCAACTTGCACCACAAGCCCAGCTATCGGTTTTTGCCTTGCTGGGCTTGTGTCTTGTGTTTCTGAAATATCCTATCCATCCCAATAAATCTCTCCAGATCCTCGATCTCTTTCTTGTTCTGGCAGTTGTGTTCTGTTTTGGTTATGTCCTGACCCAAACCGAATCCCTCTTTCAATTTTCCTGGATCAATGGGCAATCTCTGGGCAATCGCGCGGGACTCGAACACGCGCTCGATCACGTCGTCGGCCTCATCGGGCTTATCCTGGTTCTCGAAGCCACCCGTCGCGCCATTGGCCTCACCCTGCCCCTGCTCGCGTTCGTTTTTCTGATTTATGCCGCTTATGGATATATCCTGCCCGATTGGCTCTTTCCGCACCGCGGATATAATTGGGAGCGCATTGTCTCTCAGACCTATCTCCACTCTCAGGGCGTTTTTGGCATCGCGTTGAAAGTGATGTTTACCTACGTTTTTCTTTTTGTACTTTTTGGGACTGTGCTCGAAGAGACCGGCGCTACGGGATATATTCTGAATACGGCTCGTCGCATTTTTCGCCATAGCACCGGGGGACCAGCCAAAGTGGCTGTTATTTCTTCGGGTATGATGGGGTCTCTTTCGGGCAGTGCTGTGGCCAATACAGCGACTACTGGCACGTTTACCATTCCGCTGATGCGCTCAACGGGCTTTCGTCCAACTGTGGCTGGCGGCATTGAAGCCGCGGCGAGTTCGGGTGGTGCGCTCGTTCCGCCCATTATGGGGGCGGGGGCATATATGATGCTCGAGATCGTCGAACCGGCTGTCACGTATTTGGAGATCATCAAAGCCGCTCTGGTTCCGGCGATCCTCTATTACGCAGCTCTTTTGCTGATTGTCCATTTTCACGCCAAACGCATTGGGGCGTCTGCAAGTGATGGAGAGGCTCCTGAGCACCCTCCCAGATTCCGGGGGCTGGTATTTCTCGTTGCTTTCATCACACTTATTGTATTCCTCATTCTGGGATATACGCCTTTCCGTGCCGTGAGTATCGCCCTGCTCTTTGTCCTCATTGTCGGTGCGTTCAGCCCCACAACGCGCGTTGGGCCCCGCGCTATGATCCGCGCATTGGAAAAGGCCGCGCACGGCGGTGTTTCGCTTATTGCAGCGGCTTCATGCGTGGGTATTATTATCGGTGTTGTGACGCTTACGGGTATTGGCACAAAATTGCCGAGTACTTTGTTGCCACTGGCGCAGAATAATATCATTCTGGCTTTGATTCTGCTGATGATCTCCACCATTATCCTGGGTATGGGGTTGCCTTCAGCCGTGTGTTATCTGCTTATGGCGACTCTGGTGGGACCCGTTCTGAGCGACCTCGGCATTGTGCCATTGGGAGCGCATCTGTTCATTTTTTATTTTGGCATGATGTCTATGGTTACGCCCCCGGTCGCGCTTGCTGCGTACACGGCTGCTGCTATTGCAAAGGCGAGTATTATGCAAACTGGTGTTACGGCTTTTCGCTTTGCTCTGGTGGGCTTTGCTTTGCCCTATGCCTTTGTTCTGCATCCTGAGCTTTTGCTCCTGTCCTCTGATATTTTCGCTATAATTGTCAATATTCTCATCGTTTTGCTCGGTATTTTACCTCTATCAGCCGCCGCGGCCGGGCATGCCTTTGCCCCTTTGCCCACGTATCAGCGGATCCTTTTACTCGCCGCGGCTCTTTTCTTATTTCTCACCCCATCAGGCGATGCCCGCCTCTTTTTGCAGGGTATCGCGCTGCTCATCGCCGGTGTTATCGCGGTCTCAAACTATCGGTCTGCTCATCAGGTCTGAATGGTCAAATCTTCTGGTCCGGATGATAGAGAAAGAACGGTGCTTTCATCAGGGGACAGGTTGATTTGCGCTGTTGTATTTCCAGCAGAAAGCGCGATTTGATTTTCTGATGCAGTTATTGAGAAGTCGGGGAAACTCTCGCCGGGGCCGCGAACAGAGAAAATCGCGGCAATCCGACAGCGTTTTGCGCGCTCTGTCTCTGCTGTAAAATGCCATCGCTTTTCCGGCAATTCTTTATCGAGGGTTGGATAGCCTTTATCTGGCGGTACGGGCCATTCGTCGGTCTGGCTGAGGCGAAGATCCGTTGATCCGAAAAGCTGACCCTTTAATGATGCGCCCTTGCGATGGGAGGTGACAGTCGTTGCATCGAGATCAAATTTTTCGAATGCGTGTAGCAACCACTGGAATGTCGATGCTTCGGGGGCTTCCAATTCATCGATGAGAATTGTGATTGACGGACGGATCATCACGAGATGTCGCCTGTATCGGCTCAAAAGGTCTCCGTAAGCGTTTTCGGCTTCGCCGCAGACATAGCCAAACGGGTGTGTGGTCTTAAAATCGATAATTTCACCGCCGCGGTTGCCATCCCGGTTGATCGCCCCTTCGCCATTGACGAGGACGCAGTTGTGTGAAATCGAGTGCTGTGCGTATTCGTTGTGAAATGGCGTGCCGTGATGCGGAAAACGAAGGCCACCAGCACATATTAAAGCGCGTCCGCCTTTCATCACTGCAAAATCATTCTGGCTCGCATGGCCGTGACTCACACCGCCAAAGGGCGATGATCGGAAGAGTACCATAAAATCACTATCCGGGTGTTCGATATCGCTGTGTAATGCGCCCCAGCCAACGCCTCGAAAGGCGCGATCTTGTGGTATTGAATCTTTTTCGAGAGGGATGGGTTTGTCTTCGAGGAGAATGCCGAGAAAGGGATCAATCTCTGCGGACCGACCTTCAGAGTCGCGCACTTGATCCGCCCAGGCGCGCAACTGATGATTTTGCAATCTAAGACCGTGAAATTGAAGAAAGGTTCTGGCCTGCGAGGCGCGAACGGGCTGATCTTCGGTATCGCCAAATGGCATGAGTTCGCCGACTGGAGAAACGACGTAATAAAAAAACCACGGCATGTTCTGATAATAGGGTTTTAGCCATATATCGTGTCCAGTTGCCAGTTTCCAGGCGTGAAAAGGTATTGCGTCCCGCGAGTTGTAAGACAGGCCATAGGGTACGCCCTGTGCCCAACCTCCTTCATGTCCGGCCCAATGGGGGAAATTTGTGGCAATAAGTTTGAGTGCATATTCCGCCCAGGATGGAGCGCGTTCATCTTCGGCACATGCAATGGCGTGTTCGAGCAAAAATCCCGGTAGGCGACCGTTGTGGCTCTCTTCGGGCGTGAATGTATAATCGTGTTTCTCCAGCCTGCGAATCATCTGATCTGCCCGCGCGCCGAGCATGCGCGCGACGAGTTCGCGTTCGTCTTCGGTGAAAATATCGTAGATCCAGTCATAGACTTCTGCGCCTGCTCTGAGCAATCCGAGGCCGACTTCGTCGCCATAAGGCGCGAGAATAGAGGATATGCCCTCCACATCCCACTGCGCGGCGTCAACAATAAAGCGCCGTGCGGCTTCGCCATATCGCTTTTCTCCAGTGAGTAAATAAAAGAGGGCGAGTGTTCGCATGCCTTCATCGTGAAATTTTCGCATGGTGCCAAAACACGCGACATAAGCCAGTCTCCGTTCGGCGGGGTCTTCAATCTGGTCGTATGTCGGCTCTGATGGCAGTTCGAGTGTGAGCGTGTGGTCGGCGTCGTTTCTCAGTGCTTCGAATGCTTCGGATCGAGTCGATGTTAGCGAGCGTCGTACATCTTCCAGGTCAGATGCCAGAAAGAAGAGACGCGGGCGTTCTTTTGGGACGTTTGCCAGCAGTGTAGCGGCGTCTGGATGAGGTTGTTCGGCAGCGCAATCGGCAATTTCAAAAGATCGGGATTCCGAGCGCGCTCGAACCGCGCCATTTACAACAGCCTGCACATGCCATTCGTAAGTTCCGGGTGCAAAAACGCGGTCTGGATGGTGTATGGGATCGGAGAGTAGGGGAGATTCGTAGGAGGGTTTTCCCGCGCGTGCGACGATTACGCGATATTGACAGGCACCTCGATCAGCAGCCCGCCACCAGCTAAAGCCGGGGGGCGAGAGTGTGAGTGTTTCACCATTAAGCGGATGAATATAATTGGATCGTGGCGGACGAATTGTTGGAAATTTCATATTTATGTCCTTTCTGTTTTTAAGACCACAATTCCGTGCCTTCGGGCAGGTGTTTTAATATTTCTTCTTCGTCTAATTCAATGCCCAACCCTGGACCCTCTGGCACGGTGATGTATCCATTTTGAATCGGATTTTTGATATTTAACATGGTTGACCAGAGTGGGATATTGGCCGAGTGATATTCCAGAGCCAGAAAGTTGGGTATGGTGGAACATATATGCACGGCTGCTATGCCGGCTACTGTGCTCGCCATATAATGCGGTGCGATCGACATGTGGTACATTTCTGCCAATTCTGCAATGCGCCGCGTTTCTATGGCACCACCGCTGCGCGGTATGTCGGGTTCGAGCAAGTCGCACGCGCCCTTTTCCATGAGTTCCCGAAATAGCTTTGCACCATAAAATATCTCGCCGGTGCAAATCGGCGTTTCTGTTTGCATACAAATTTTTGCCAGGGCATCTACGTTACCCCATTCCCATCGGATCGGGTCTTCCAACCACAATAAGTCGAGGTGTTCCACGTCTTTGCATATCCGCAGACCATCAACCGCGTTAAACGATCCGTGCAGGTCAATCGACAAATCGATATACGGTCCGATTGCATCGCGCAACGCTTCAATTGTCGTTACAATATGTTCGTGTTGCCGCCGTCCGACAGACCGGTCGTACACATCCATTTTCCAGGGGTTGGGTACGTCCAGATCGAATTTTAGGGCTGTAAATCCTTCGGCAACGCGCTCTTTTGCCCGCGCCACATAGCTCGATGTTTCATATACGGGGTCTAATTCACCCGATGCCCGCACTTCATCCCAGCGTCGATTATAGTCTTCTGGTGTCCAGTACGCGCCTGAATGGCAATCGCAATACATCCGCACCTTGTCGCGTAGTTTTCCGCCGAGGAGGTCGCACATCGGTACGCCCAGTGCTTTGCCTTTAATATCCCAGAGTGCGATTTCCACTCCGGCACCAGCGCCCTGCATACGCCATAGATGATCGTGATGCAATTGGTTCACATTGGTCGGGTCTTTTCCGATGAGCGTATTTTTCAGTTGATCAACCGATTGTCCTCCGCGCCATTCCCCCAATCCCTCAATGCCTTCATCGGTGATAATTTTCAATAACGACCAGTGGCGGCATGCAGCCCCCAGAGAGGGTGTTTTTTGTATATCTACGATTTTCATGTTACCTCCTGTATCAGTATCCCCAAATCCGCTTTTTCGGTCGCTCCATTTCGATCAGCCGTTTGATCAATAGATGCCGATGTTCAATCAGCACAGTTGTGTGGTTTGGATCTTGCGACACATCGCGGTACTCGCCCCATTCGGCGTTCAGGTCATAGAGAAATTCTCGTCCGTCATCATGCGCGATGTAGCGATAGTTCTCAGACCGTATCATTTTCCAGCCCGTGGCTTCCATCAATGCGACGGGTTTGTCTGGATCTTTTCCCCCGCTGAATACGGGATATAGCGATTGACCCTGTAAATGGGGTGGGAGGGGTACACCGCAGGCTTCGAGCAGGGTGGGGAGTACATCTACGCCTTCGACGATGCTCGATACGCGACGTCCGCTTTCTTTGCCGGGGACGCGCATCAACAGGGGGACGCGGCTGACACAATCGTGTCCCGGGTAGTTTTTTCCATAGCGCAAATGTTCACCCAGCCATTCGCCGTGGTCAGATGTGAAGACCACGATTGTTTCATCGGCAATATCCAATTCATCCAGCGCGTCTAACATGCGGCCCACATGGTGATCTACTTCGCTGACCATGCCGTAATATCCCTGTCGTGCGAGGCGAAGCTCGCGATCGCCGTAGTGGTTTTCATTGCGCTTTTTATCGACTTCTGGCGGGAAGGATGGCAGGGTCATTTGATTGGGGTCGTACAGGTCCAGAAAACGCTGTGGTGCAACCCAGGGAGAATGCGGGGAGTAAATTCCCGCGATGCACAAAAACGGGCTGCCTTCACACGCGCGTTCTGCCATATATTGAATTGACCGGTTCGCCACCCATGCCGTGTGTGTGTATTCATCTTTTCCGCGAAAGGGGATGGGGTGTTTGGGGAATCGTTCGTCGGGGTGATGTACGCCGTCTTTTTCGCCCATTATCTGGTGCCAGCGCTCTGCCAATGGCGGCAATCCCAGGCTCAAATGATCGAGTTGATCCGGGGCTTCCATGCGTACCCAGGCGCGATAAGCGTCTTCGTAACACCCGGGTTCGTCGCTGATCTCCAGATGGTTAAATCCATACTCGGGATGTGTTTCGCTGTGGTCCCGGTTGGCGTGTGGCAAAAAGTGCAATTTGCCGATATTAGCCGAGTGATATCCCGAATTGTGCAGCAATTTGGGCAATGTTACAAAGTCTTCGGGTACGAGTACACCCATGTGTGTAATGCCGAGTGTGGAGGGATATTGTCCGGTCAAAAAGCTCACCCGACTGGGCATGCACACGGGGTTCTGGACAAAGTAGTGGTCGAAGTTTATGCCCTCGTTTGCCAGACGATCCAGATTTGGCGTCTGGATATCGGTGTTCCCATTCACGCCCAGGGCATCCCAGCGCTGCTGGTCGGTGTAAATCAATAAGATATTCGGTCGTTTCATGCTCTTCCTTTCTTTTATGGGATAAGGTTGTCCATAATACCCAAATTTGCCGCCAAAATCCACTGCCTTTTCCCTTGACACACCGCCCTTTTGATGCGACTTTGACGGACCTGTGGTGCCATATATAAACTGTGGAGTTGAGTGTGAAAAAAATGACGTATTTTATCATTGTGGTCACTTTTTTAACGGGATCTGTTTGGGCGTCAGATACGGTTGACCTGGTGGTGTTGCATATCAATGATACACACGGGAAATTGTCTTCCTACAATTTGGGAGGGCACAATATTGGGGGAATAGGCCGTTTGTCAACGCTGGTAAAGCAGGTTCGCGCAGAAAACCCCGGGCGCGTTTTGCTTTTGCACGCGGGTGATATTTTTTCGCGTGGAGAGCCTGTGGTGATTTACACGGGTGGGTATGTGAATCTGCTGGCTTTTGAAAAAATGGGCTTTGATGCCATTACACCGGGCAATGGAGAGTTTTATTTTGGGATTGAGAATCTAAAGCGCCAGACTTCGCGTGTATCCACGCCTTTTGTTCACGCGAATGTGACGTATAAGCATCACGATGGATCGATTTTTCCACCGTATCTGATCAAAGAAGTTCAAGGTGTGAAAGTAGGGATTTTAGGGCTTGGTCTCATTCGCCCCTGGCATCAGTCATCTCAGACGTTGAATTTGAATGACGCAGTAGAGACGGCGAAGCAATACATGCCAGAATTGCGCCCAAAGGTCGATTTTTTGATTGCATTGACGCATATTGGTGTTAAAAACGACAGTTTATTGGCTGCGGCTGTGCCCGAATTGGATTTGATTGTGGGCGGCGATACTCACACGCGGTTAAATACGCCTTCGCGTATCGCAAGGGTAAATGGGAATGGGAGCGTGGCTATTGTGCAAGCGCGGCATTATTACCAGTTTTTGGGGCGTGTGGATGTACAATTGCAAAAGGCGGCGCGTGGCTATCGGGTGATGGGGTTGAATGGAAAATTGTTGCCTCTTAAGGAGGCAATTGCGCGCGATTCAGAGATTGAAGCGCTCATCGATAAATACGCCAGGCCCTTAAATGAGGTGATTTGTCGAACAGAACGCGATTTGCCCAATGCGCGAGATGATCGGTCGGCATTGGGCGATCTGGTGGGACAGGCGGTGTTGCATCAAACGCGGGCCGATGTTGCGATTCTGGAACGCAATGGGGATACGCACGGTGTTGCCGCGGGCGATATTTTTTTGAACGATATTTATCGGCTGAGGCAATACAGGCCACCCGTAATGCTCACACGCCTTTCGAGGGATCAAATTCAGGCGGTTCTCGAAGCGCGGATGTATCTGACAGCGGGTTGCTCGTTTGAGCGCGAGGATAAAACCATCTCAAATCTGAAGATAGGGGCAAAGCCCGATTCTGCGGGCACCTATCTCGTCGCAATGGAGAGACAGGTTGCATTTCGCCATTTTCTTCGCGATGCCGCATCCGATTCTGTTGTATTCGATTTTACGGGGCAGCGCGTGGATACGGCATTTGAGCGATATTTGCGCGATGTGAAAGTAATTCGCTAAGGCTTTTTGGTCCTCTTCTATTCACTGATTATAGGAGATTTCAATGCATTACAAAACACCGATTACCGATGTTCAGATTGAAGCCAATTTCGAGCACGCCGCCGAACAGTACGCCGCTTTTGGCGTGGATGTTGAACGGGCTGTGAATAGGGCACTTGAAGTGCCGATCTCGCTCCATTGCTGGCAGGGTGACGATGTGGCGGGTTTTGAAGTTAAAGATGAAGCCGTTGAAGGCGGCGGCATTATGGCTACGGGCAATTATCCCGGTCGCGCACGCAATGGGGATGAGCTTCGCCGAGACCTGAAAAAAGTGGTCGATCTGTTGCCGGGGCCACACAGGGCGAATATCCACGCTTCTTATAGTGATACAGGTGGCAAAGTCGTCGATCGCGACGCTCTGGAGCCCGAGCACTTTGCGAGCTGGATCGATTGGGCAAAAGCACATGATATCGGTATTGATTTTAATCCCACTTATTTTGCACATCCCAAAGCCAACGATGGTTTTACCCTGAGCCATCCCGATAAAGGTATTCGCGATTTCTGGATTCGACACGCTATTGCGAGCCGCCGCATTTCTGAAGCCATTGGGAAAGCGCTGGGGGATGAGGTTGTCAACAATCACTGGATCCCCGATGGCGCCAAAGACCATCCCGCTGATCGGTGGACGCCCCGCGAGCGTCTGGTGGAGGCATTGGATACTGTCTTTAACGATGGTCTGGGCATAGGTCCCGAATGCGTTGATGCGGTTGAAGGCAAGCTTTTTGGATTGGGCATGGAGGATTATACGGTTGGATCCAATGATTTTTACGCCAATTATGCGTTGACTCGGGGCAAACTCCTCTGTCTCGATATGGGACATTTTCATCCGACTGAATCGATTGCCGACAAGCTCTCAGCGCATTTTGCATTCCACGACAAGTTGCTCATCCACACGAGCCGTCCCATTCGCTGGGATTCGGATCACATTGTTCTCTTTAGCGATGATGTGCGCAATGTTTTTCTGGAACTCGCCCGCCACAATGCGATTGATCGCATGTATCTCGCGCTCGATTTCTTCGATGCGAGCATCAATCGCACAGCAGCTTATGTTATTGGCACGCGCGCCACGCGCAAAGCGCTCCTCTATGGTCTCGTTGATCCGACCGACTGCCTGCGCCAACTCGAAGCCGAAGGCAAGCTCGCGCAAAAGCTCGCATTGATGGAAGAGATGAAGACGATGCCATTTTCCGCCGTGTGGGATATGTGCTGCCTCAAAGCCAATGTGCCTATCGGTGCTTCCTGGCTCGATGAGATAGAGACTTACGAGCGCGATGTGTTGTCGCAACGCGGTTAAGAAAGTCCAAATACAAAAACGCCCGTCAGATTGCTCTTGCGGGCGTTTTGTTATGTGCAGATGAATCAGTCGCTCAAATCGTCAATGTCACGAAATCCTTTTTTACGATCTCTTTTTCGTGTGTATAGGACTGTGTCTCGAGAAGCTCTCGCGTTTCGGGCGAGACCCGCGCCAGTACTGAATCGGGAAATTCGCGGATTTGTCGGTGATATTGCGGGCGGTATCTGAGAATGAAGAAACGGCGATCCCGATCTTTGGGTTGCCAGGCCATTGCCCCGTGTGTCATCAATTCTGTGGTTACGACAATATCGCCAGCCCGGGCTGTAATATTTGCTACACCGGGGGGTACGTCCTTTTCGATCCATCCGTCGTTGAACACATCGGGTGGACGCTTAAAATCGCTTTTGTGTGACCCTGGCACGAGCAGCAATCCACCATCTCCAGGCAAGACATCGGTCAGATAGATAAACACCACCAGGTCGTCGCAATAAATTTTCCCATCGTCACAGCTATATCGACAGCTATATCGTCCAAAACTCTCGCGCGAACAATGCAATCGATGAACGGGGTCTTTAGCCGTATTGATCCGCACTTCACCACTGTTTAGCCGCGGACGTTGTCCAGATACTTCCAGCACGATGGGCCAGAATGAACGGTGAAAGACCAGCGCTTCCAGTACTTTGTCAAAAGCAAAAGCGTATTTGAATTGTGTGCGATTTTTGTCAAATAATGAGGTTGAACGCCCAAATCCTTCGGGCAGTTCATCGTCTGAGGCATTTACGTACCGATTTATAGCCTGTTGTGCGGCCTTTAGTTCTGTTCGTGTAAGTGCTTGTTCCAGATGCAGATATCCCATCATATCAAATAAATAGCGCTGTGCATCTGTCATCATGATGGCCTCCTGTCTATTGTCATCCATAGGCTCCATGATCTAAAAATCCGACCAGGCGTTTGAGTCTGGGGTTTGCATTGCGATAGATATGCTCGGGCATGGTGTAGTTCATAAAGGGATAGTATTTGTGGCCGATGAGCCGCCTGCCATAGGTGATTTGGGTGATGTAGCGGCTGCGATTGCTCTGATTTGGTCCCCCCCTGTGCCAGACCTGATTGTTGAACATGATGACGCTACCGGCTTTGCCGAGGTTGTAATGCACTTTGTCCTGCCATTTTTCCCATGCAACCTGGCGAGGGCTTTCTCCATTGAGATGTGAGCCTGGGATGACTTCTGTGCCGCCATGTTCGATTTTTGTCACATCGGTGAGATAATAATTGCAGGTGAATACGAGTACGGGTAGGTGGATATTTGTCGGTGGCTTGCCATCGGTGACAACATAATGCGGGGCGTCGTCCTGATGCCAGGTGGTGAGGCCGCCGCCGGGAGGCGTGATAAAGGAGTTGTTGTGTATAACGTGA
>JAPOXY010000215.1 GCA_026706845.1 Gemmatimonadota bacterium | reverse complement strand
CGGATTTGCTGGTGGCGTTGACGATGGGGTTGGCCAGCGCGGTGATTCCGGCGGCGGACGGACTGCCGGGGTATTTGTTGGGGATTCTTGCAGCGCCATTTTATTTTGCCACGCCGGAGAATGGGTGGGCACCTTATCTGCACAATCACATCAGGCCGTGGATGGCGCCCTCGGAAGACAGGCGGGCGATGACATGGTTTTTTGAGGGATTACCACCCGGACAGGCTGTGCCGTGGGGAGAGTGGGTTTTGCCACTGTTCTGGTGGTTGAGTTTTATCGGTGCAGCGGCGTGTGTGTCAATCTGTCTGGCGGTTTTGTTGCGGCGGCAGTGGGTGGATCACGAGCGATTGGTCTATCCGCTGGCAAATGTAGCGGTAGATCTGGTCTCGGCGCCAAAACACGGGATACGGATGATTGGGGGTAGGTTATTCTGGGCGGGGGCTGTGACGGGATTTGGGATGATTGCCTGGAATATCCTGTCGTATTTTTCTCCTGGAGCACCTAAATTCCCCACGGGCAGTTACCGGTCTGGAACGTCGCTGCCACTGGGCCGCAATTTTCCGGGAATCCGGATCAAACTCAATCTGTTTACGATCGGGTTTGTGTATTTTGCCAACTTGGAAGTGTTGTTTAGCGTCTGGTTTTTTTATGTGTTGAATGTATTCCAGGTGGGTATCTTAAGGCGGCTGGGATTTGATTTGAATATCTCCGACAGTTGGGGATCGTCATACGAAGTGGCTGGCTGGGAGGGATTCGGGGCGTTGACCGTGTTTGTGGGCTGGGGGTTGTGGATTGCCCGGAGGCACTTTTACGCCGCATTCCGCAGTGCTTTTAGAGGGGATCAGGACGCCGGAGATTCGGACGAGATGATGGGCTACCGGTCGGCGGTATGGGGGATGTTTATAGGATTGGGTTATCTGGTGTTGTGGTTACACGCGGGGGGAATGGCCTATGGCGTAGCCATTTTGTGTGTTTTAGCAACGCTGGTGACGTATGTGGGAGTCGCCAAGATCGTGGCGGAGACAGGGTTGATTTATGTGCGCACTCCGTTGAGCGGTCAGGCTTTTACGATGGCTACTCTGGGGACGCGTACCCTGTCGGGGGCGACGATGACGGCATTGGCATTTTCCTATGCGCTGATTTCCTACCGGGGACTGTTTATGCCCGGGTTGGTACACGGGGCACGGCTGGCAGATTTTGTGCGTGGCAATCGACGGCTTCTGCTCTGGGCTGTGGTATTTGGCCTGGCGCTGAGTGCAGTAGTATCGCTTGTATTAACGCTTCACCTGGCATACGTCCACGGAGCCTATCATTTTGATGTGTGGCCCTATCGAAGTGGGAACAAAGCGGCGTTTAATGCGGCAGTTGCCAAGATGAAGACGCCACAGGGTACAGACAGTATTCGACTGATGCTGTTCGGCATCGGTGCCGCGCTGATGGGACTGCTGAGTTTTTTGCGTTACCGGTTTCCGAGGTGGCCGCTTCACCCGATTGGGCTGACCATTCCCGGCACTAATTTTACACGAGAACTGGCGTTTTCGGCCTTTCTGGTTTGGGCGATCAAGGGATTGTTGCTGAAGGGCGGGGGGATGGTGTTGTACCGCCAGTGGCAGCCTTTTTTTATAGGTCTGTTGGTTGGATATGCCCTGGCAGTAACGCTGTCTTTTGTGGTGGATATGGTCTGGTTTCCGGGACAGGGGCATGTGGTGCATGTATTTTGAGTTCGGGTTTATTGATGGTATGATAAGATATATCGCGTCGATGTAATTTCCAATTTTTTAACCGGGAGGAAGACATGGCAAGCAATGAACAATTGCTGGCAGAGATTGATCTGGCGGGATGTCCGCTGGGGACGGTGCTGGATAAGACAGAGCCGGATCAGAGTATCGAGGAGCAATATTTCAAGGGCTGGGGGAATGCGCTGGTCGCACCCCCCAAGTGGAATATGCTGAGTAATTACCGGGTGGTGAAAGATGGGGACACAGAGGTGTTGGAGCACACTGCCAAGTCGGATCGGTGCCTGATAGCGGGTGAGCCGCTGTGGGGGGATTACACGGTGGAAGCGCAGGTGCGGCAGTTGAACGCATATACCCAGCCGGGCAATGACGATCCCCACGCGATTGTCGCCCGGTCGGGGGTTATGGTGCGGTATCAGGACCTGAGGCGGTATTATTATTTTTGTATGGAGGGGTTTGATCGGTTTGTGCTCTATCGGAGAGAAGACGAGGCCTGGACGATGCTGGCGGATCTGCCCAATGGATTTGATAGGGGGCAGTATTACACGCTAAAAGTGGTGTGTGAGGGCGAGCGGTTTGCGTGTTATGTGAATGGCGAGCAGGCGTTTGTAGCGTATGACGATCGGTTTCCCACGGGGAAGGTGGGCGTGCGTACAAATACGCGGAGTCGCATGCGCGCGGTGCGCGTTACAACATCTGCCAATGCCGCGTATGTGAGCCGCTTGGACGCATATCAAAAAGAGGTAGCAGAGGAGGCTGAGAAGTATCCGAAGCCCGTGCTGTGGAAGCGGATTGATATCGGCGAGTTCTGGCCGTGTGAGGCCCGATACGGCGATTTTAGAGGGGCAGGGCAAAAGGAAATTGTGTTGCAGAAGGAGACGGATGAAGGCGTGCGCGTCGTGTGCTTGAATTTTGATGGGGACGTGCAATACGATCGGACTTTTCCCGCTGCAAAAGGGCTGCAAAGGTCTGTGGTTCACGATCTGGATGGGGATGGAGTGGAAGATTTTATCGGTATTGAGGATGACAGGTTAAAGCTGGTGAGCGGAAAGTCTGGTGAGGTGACGGCGGAAACAGAACTGCCGAGGACGGGACCGTATCGGGGATACAGGAATGCGAGCATGGGAGATGTTTTGCATTCGCTCCGGGTGATCTGGCCGTGTAAAATTAGAAAGACGGAGAAGGCACAGGATTTGATTTTGCGGGATGGGGATGGCGCAGGCACCGGGTATTCGATCTGGGCATTTGACGAAAATCTGAACTTGCGCTGGCGACAGGACGCGCACAATGCGTGGTACGGGATGTATATCTGGTTTTACGATGTGGATGGCGACGGGCGGGATGAAATTTTGCCCGGTTACGATCTGTACGATGGGGATGGAAATCATCTCTGGACAATGGAGGGGTCGGAGTACATCGAGGACTCTGGCGGTGCAGGGCATATTGACCACGCTTCTTTTGGGGAGTTGGATGGGGATGAGAGCAATGGGCCAGAGGTCGGGATTGCGGGGAGCGATCCGGGGTTTTTCCTGGTGGATGCGCGGGATGGCTCTTTGTTGAGTCACCTCCGCTATGGGCATGTGCAGGGGATTTACGCGGGGAATTTTAGACCCGATTTGCCGGGGTTGGAGATGTGGATGGGCGATCGGTGGGGAACGTATGGGATTATGAATCTGGTGAGTGGGCAGGGGGATCCGCTGTCCCGGATGGAGCCGGATAACATGAGCCAGGGAGGACCGGCTGTGAACTGGGCAGGCGACGGGCAAGAGTTGTTGTTTATCAGTACCAGCGCGGAATCATTCGGGTTTTACGATGCAGAGTGTCGCAAGGTGATCAAACCCGTGTGCGAGGGCGTGCCATTCGATTGGGCAGGCGGGGTCGTGGAAGATGTGGTGGGGGATTCGAGGGATGAGATTACGTATGTGCACGAGGGTGCCATTTATATTTTGACGCAGGATACACCGTATAAGGGCGATAAGATCTACGCGCCTGAGCGGCGGATGGATATTTCGATACCGGGATGGAAGGAGCACGATGCTTGATATTCGTCGCACGATCGGGTTGTTGATGGTGTTGAGTTTTGGATGCGGAGACGAGGAGATGGCTACGCCATCTGCGGATTATGTCTCCGCATTCTATACGGGTGTGTTCGCGCTGGAGGTGGGGGCTTTTGACCGGGCGGATGCCAGTTTGAGCCGCGCTCTCACAATGGAATCCGATGAGCCAGCTGCGTGGGCAAATCGTGGGGTGTTGCGGTTGCGGCGCGGGGATTACGACGGGGCTGCAAAAGACCTGAAGACAGCGCGTTCACTGATGCCCGAAAGTGGCGATATTGTGATGTTGCAGGGCCTGGTTGAGCGCAGTAGGGGACAATCCGATGCTGCTATCGCGTTTTTCGAGGAAGCGGCGCAACAGGG
This sequence comes from Gemmatimonadota bacterium, assembly GCA_026706845.1. Taxonomy (NCBI): domain Bacteria; kingdom Pseudomonadati; phylum Gemmatimonadota; species Gemmatimonadota bacterium. The sequence goes on along the minus strand of JAPOXY010000215.1, from coordinate 34,848 downwards.
GCTTGTGAAGGCGCAGTACGCGTTGATGAAGGAGGTTGAGCGACGGGGAGGAGCAGGGAGTGAGGAAGAGGTCTGGGCGCAGTTAGAAGTCCTGATCAGACAGGTGCCGGATAATCCCGCGCTGTGGGTTGAGTGGGCGAGACAGGCGGGCAAACGGGGCGATGAAGAGGCTCTGCGCGCATCGGTGGAGACGTTGGGCGAGTGGGCGGAAGGCTGGCCGGATGCGGCGCAGGTGCAGTTGCGCAGTTTGAGGGGAGAGATGGAAGGGGGGAGTGAGGTAGCTGTGCAAGCGATGTTTTTGCACAATGTGTTGTTGCGCGATCCGGTGTATCGGCGCGCGCTGGATGCGCTGATTGTGCCGGCTGAACGCCTGGGAGATCCTATAGTTAAATTTTTGAAGTTCAGTATGCCCCAGGCTATGCCAGCGCCTGCGGATTTGAACATGCACTTTGAACCCGAACCCGTTGCGGGTTTGGAGGGAAGTGATTGGCAGGTGCTCAAGCCTTTCTGGTCCAAAGAAGAGGTAGAGGTGGTTGCGGCGAGTGTTTCTCAAGTGCGGGGGATGGAGGGGATTGCGCTCGATTTTCCAGATGTGTCGGGTATGGATGGGATGCTGACAGTTGATTGGAATAACGATTTTGCGTTAGATCTGGCGCTGGTGGGGGCAGAGGGTTTTCGATTGTTCCGGCGCGCTGAGGATGGCGGGGTTGAGGATGTGACTGATTCCATCGGGTTGGACGAAGAAGAGATAGCTGGTGTGTGGGGAGCGGATGTAGAGATGGATGGGGATGTCGATTTTGTGTTGGGGCGTTCTACAGGACCACCTCTCGTGTTGCAAAACAATGGGGATGGTTCGTTTGTGGCGCGGGAACCTTTCGGTAATGTAGATGGTCTGAGGGGTTTTGTGTGGGTAGATTGCGATGGAGATGGAGATCCCGATGCGGCGATGCTGGATCGGGAAGGGCAGTTGATCGAGGCGATTAACGAGCGGGCGGGTGTATTTACGCCGGGGGCGAAGAAGGCGGTGAATGGGGTTGCCCTGAGCGCGGGAGATCTGGATCGAGATGGGCGTTTAGAGCGCGTGGTTATAGATCGAGATGGCGCTGTGATGGCTGTGTCGCAAGGGGAGATGCGCACGCTGATTCAGGGTGATTCAACCGCTGGTCCTGCTCCTCTTCTCATAGCGGATCTGGATAATAATGGCGCGCTGGATCTGGTGTTTGGTAAGCGCGCCTTTCTGGCGTCGGAAGAGGCTTACCATTCTCTGGATCTGCAGGCGCGCGTGACTGGTGTGGCGGATTTGACAGGCGATGGTCGGCTCGATTTGCTGGGTGTCTCGGATGGAGGCGAGGCGTTACAATTGGTGAATCGGGGCGATTTGGCGTATCATTGGCAGGCGATTCGTCCCGTGGGCGGTAGGGCTTTTGGCGATGGGCGGATCAATGCACTGGGTCTGGGGGCAGAAGTGGAATTGCGTTCGGGTGCGTTCTATCAGAAGCAAGTGGTGACGGATCCGGTGGTGCATTTTGGGTTGGGGACTTATACGGGGGCAGATCTCGTGCGGATTGTGTGGCCCAATGGGATGCCTCAGGTGGAGTTCGATCTGGAGGTGGATCAGGTGGCGCGTGCTGTACAGCGGTTGAAGGGGTCGTGCCCCTGGGTGTTTGCGCACAATGGATCGGAGATGGTGTTTGTAACGGATTTTCTGTGGCGGTCACCTCTGGGGATGCGGATTAATGCTCAGGTGGTTGCAGGTATTGATCAGACGGAAGATTGGGTGAAGGTTAGAGGCGATCAGCTAATTGCACAAAATGGGGTGTACGATATACGGATTACGGGTGAACTGTGGGAGACGCATTTTGTCGATTGGGTGTCTCTCGTTGCAGTTGATCACCCCGAGGGGACGGCGATTTTTGTGGATGAGCGTTTTGCCCGGGTTGCGCCATCGCTTGAGATTTACGCGACTACGCAGCCCCAGTCATTTGCTGTTGTGAAAGATGATCGGGGGCGCGATGTGACCGATAGGGTGCGGGCGCGGGATGGACAGTATGTGGATACTTTTGGGCGGGGTATTTATCAAGGGGTGACGCGAGAGCACTATGTGGAGGTGGAGGTGGGAGACGATGTGCCCAGAGGAGGACCTTTGTGGCTGGTTGGTCAGGGATGGATTCATCCGACGGATAGTTCGATCAATGTGGCGCTGGGACAGGGTAGCCATCCGCCGCCTCAGGGCCTTTCTCTGCATGTATTTGACGGAGCTGATTGGCGCGTCGCGCATCCAGATCTGGGTTTTCCAGCCGGGAAGCGCAAGACGGTGTTGATCGATCTGAGTGGCGTTTTTTCGCGAGATGTTCCCCGAAAATTTAGATTACAGACCAATCTGGAGATTTATTGGGATCGTTTGGCGTGGGCCGTGCCGCTTGAAGACAGTGTGATGACGGTTCAATCTGTGCCTTTGGCGCGTGCGCAGTTGCGTTATCGCGGGTTTTCACAGGTGGCGGAGGCAGATGCGAGTTCGCCCGAGGTGCCGGATTATCACGCGCTTGGCGGGACTTCTCAGATGTGGCGAGATCTCGTGGGATATTACACGCGATATGGAGATGTAGAGCCGTTGCTGACACAGGTCGATGACCGATATGCGATTGTGAATGCGGGAGATGAAATCCAGTTGCTGTTTGTGGCTTTGCCCGATCCTGGAGAACTGGTGCGGGATTTTGTTTTGAAAGGCGATGGATGGGTTAAGGATGGCGATTATAATACGGCTTTTTCAACGACGGTGTTGCCCTTGCCTGCGCATGGGGTTTTGTCTTATGATCGCGTGCCTGCAACACTTGAAGATGATCCGGTGTTTAAGCGCAATGCAGAGGACTGGCAGCGGTTTCACACGCGGTATGTGACGCCCGAGTGGTTTGATCGCGCGCTGAGGAATGACAGGCCATGAAAGACAGCGGGATAGAGGAGAGGCATCCCAATCGCGTCGTGCGGATTCTGGTGGTGCTGTTTTTTGGGCTATTGCTGGTGGCGCTGGGCGCGATGAAGTGGGGGGGATGGCAGGTGGAGAAAGTGAGTGGCACGAGCTCTGAACGATATGGATTCCATCTCAAGGAAGTTGGAAAACAGGTGGGGATCGATTTTGTACATGAAGCGCCTGTGCTGGATGCAAAGCTGGATCATATTATGCCGATTATCGCGTCGATGGGCGCGGCAGTGTCGGTGGTGGATTACGACCGGGATGGCTGGCAGGATTTGTATGTGACCAGTAGTCGGAAGGGCAGTTTGAACCGGCTGTATCGCAATTTGGGAGGGATGGGTTTTGAAGATGTGGCTGCTGCAATGGGTGTGGCGGATGTGAATTGGGCGGGCGTGAGTATGGGGTCTGTGTGGGGGGATTACGACAACGATGGGTTCGAAGATTTGTTTTTGTATAAATGGGGCCGTCCGGAATTGTTTCGCAATCGGGAGGGGAAGGTGTTTGAGCGCGTGACGGAAACAGCGGGTTTGCCCAGGTGGATCAATGCAGGGAGTGCAATTTGGGTAGATTACGACTGCGACGGGTATCTGGATATTTTTGTGGCGGGGTACTGGCCCGAGTCCCTGAATTTGTGGGATTTGGAGACCACGCGGATGATGCCGGAGAGTTTTGAATACGCGAATAATGGGGGGCGGAAGTATTTGTTGCGGAATTTGGGCGATGGGACATTTAAAGATGTGACGATGAAGGTCGGGATCGCGAGCAGGAGGTGGACACTGGCGGTAGGGGCGGCGGATTTGAACAGCTCCGGGTTTCCCGATCTGTTTTTGTCCAATGATTACGGGATTTCCGAGTTGTATGTGAACGAGGGCGGAAAACGGTTTGTCGAGATGGGAGAGCAAGCCGGGGTGGGCCGCCAGCCAAAGAGCGGGATGAATGCCGCATTTGGCGATGTGCTGAATCGGGGAGATCTGGCAATTTACGAGACCAATATTTCTCAGGCTGGCGTTCTCATTCAGGGGAATAATTTGTGGGTGCCCATGGGGGGCGAGACCTTGCGGTTTGAAAATTTGGCCGGGGCGATGGGCGTGGATCTGGGCGGGTGGAGTTTTGGCGCGCAGTTTGGAGATTTGAACAACGATGGGGCGCTGGATCTCGTTTTGACCAATGGGTATGTTTCGGCAGATGGAAATGGGAATTACTGGTACGATTTTTCCCAGGTGGCGGGCGGGCATAGCGCGATTATTTCTGATGCAAAAAACTGGCCGCCGATGCGGGGCAGGAGCCTGGCAGGCCATCAGACCAAGTGCGTTTGGGTGAACGACGGAGTGGGACAATTTGTCGAGGTGGCACAGACAGTGGGGGTTCGGGATCGATTTGACGGGCGGGCTGTGGCTCTGGTAGATCTGTGGAACCGGGGGGTGCTGGATGTGGTGGTGGCCAATCAGCGGGGACCGCTTTTGTTGTACCGCAATACAGTGCGGGCAGAGGCAAACTGGATTGGGTTCGATCTGGTTGGTCAGCAGAGCAATCGCAGTGCGATTGGGGCGCGGGTGCAGGTGTTCTGGAATGACGAGGTGCAGGTGCAGGAGGTGTTGGGCGGGAGTGGCTATGCCGCACAGAATCAACGCCCGCTGCATTTTGGGTTAGGCGAGGACGCGACGGTTGATAGCATTGCAATACGCTGGCCGTCGGGACAGGTACATATGTTTTACACGCCCGAGGTGCGGCGGGTACATCGGATTTTAGAGAATTGAAATGGATCGAGCGAGCGGGTTATGGAAGTCGGTCTGGACGGGGTTGCAAAGCCGCTATCTGTCACCGGCATTGATTACGTGCATTCTGATTGGAGGGCAGGTTACTTTTGGCTTTTTGGAGAGTTTGGGGCAGACGCTGACAGCTATCCTGAGTAGCGTGCTGACGGAATTTGCACTGGGGCGATTGACGTGGGGGGTGTGGCCGGGGCTGGTCAGTGCGTATATTACCGGGATCAGTGTGGGGATTTTGATCCGCTCGCCTCTGTTTTGGCCTTATGTGTTGTGCAGTGTGTTGTCTATTGCATCTAAGTATGTGTTGCGATGGCGCGGCAGGCATTTGTGGAATCCGTCCAATTTTGGGGTGAGTATTATGCTGTTTCTCGCCCCTGAAGTAGTGGCGGGGTTGAGTATCCAGTGGGGCAATACCCTGTGGACAATGGTAATCATCTGGATTCTGGGAAGTGCTGCGCTCTGGCGATTGAGGCGATTTCATATCTGCGCGGTATATGTTATTTCTTTTTTGGCTTTTGCTCTTATTCGCTGCTTGTTTACAGGACAGGCGTATTTGACGAGTATTGCGCCGATTACAGGACCGATGTATCAGTTGTTCATTTTTTTTATGATTACAGATCCCAGAACGACTGTGTTGACGCGAAAAGGGCAGTGCTTTGTCGCGTTTCTGGTGGCTTTTGTCGAGATGATTTTGCGTTTGAATGAAGCGATTTACGCGCCGTTTTACGCGCTGTTTCTGGTGGGACCTGCGGCGAATGCGTTTGAGATATGGCGAGGGGAGGCGAAGGGAACTGCTGATGGCTAAAACAGGTGGATTTTTTGGATATAATTGATTTTGTCGTGTTGGGGGTTGGTGGTTTTTTGATTGGTGTAATGCGCGCGGGATTTGGCGGTGGCATTGGTGTGGTGGCTGTGCCTGTTCTCGCGCTCGCAGTGCCCGCAAAGTCCGCACTGGGGCTGGTTTTGCCACTTTCTCTGGCAACCGATGTGATCAGTGCGCGGTACTATTGGGGACATTGGGTTGGAGACCATGTCAAGGCGTTGATGCCCGGCATGGTGCTGGGTATTTTGATTGGCGCCGGTATTCTGGATATTGTGCCAGAGGTCTGGTTTCGGCGCATGTTAGGCGCGCTGGCATGTATTTTTGCAGTGCTACAGACTCTGAGGGATCGGGTACTCGTCAATGTGAAACCGCCGGGGCCGTGGATGCGTTTTGGGGTTGGGGTGACTTTGGGGGTGGTTTCCACATTGGTTTCTGCGGGAGGCGTGATTTTGATGTTGTATTTGTTGCCGCAGGGTCTGGTCGGGCGCACGTTTGTGGGTACTGCATGGATTTTTGGCATTGTTTTGAATTTTTTGAAGTTGACGCCTTATGTTTTTTTGGGGTTGATTAATTTCCAGAGTCTGATGATGGATGTGTGGATGTTGCCGGCTTTGTTCCTGGGGGCTGCGGTCGGTTTGTTTTTGAATCGACGGTTGTCCCCAGTGTGGTTTAACCGCAGCGTGCTGGTTCTGGTGCTGGGAATTGGACTGAAATTGATGTTGTCATGAGGTATTGCATGGGAAGTACTGAACGAGATCGTTTCTGGACGCTGTCAAATGCCGTTAGTTTGTTGCGCGTGGTGCTGACTCTGCCCGCTATATGGCTTATTGCATTGGGGCCGGATTATGTATGGGAAGCTTTCGGCGTGGTGGTGGTGATGATTGTCAGCGATTGGATAGATGGGTGGCTCGCGCGCTGGCGGGATGAAATTTCACAGTGGGGGAAGATTCTCGATCCTCTGGCTGATAAAGTGGCTGTTGGTGCGATTACAATTGCCATGGTTGTGTTCAAAGATTTGCCCGTATGGCTGGTTGTGGTCGTTTTGTTGCGCGATGCGGTGATTTTTTTTGCGGGGATGTATCTGGTCAAGCGACACGATGTGTTATTGTCTTCTAATTTTTGGGGCAAGGTCACAACGCTGGTGCTGAGTGGGTTGCTTTTGGCCTATTTGTGGGATGCCGATGCGCTTAAATCCACGCTGATTGGTCTGAGTGTTGCGTTTCTCGTTGTTTCACTGATTAGTTATGGTCGGCAGTTTTTTGATGTATTAAAAAAGTAGCGGGGTCGATGTGCGGATCAGTGTGATTATTCCCGTTCTAAATGAAGAAGCTGTTATCGGTGCGTGTCTGGCGCAGTTTTGCGGTGTTGAGGATGTAGAACTGATTGTGGTAGATGGGGGAAGTGCGGATGACACGCAGAAGGTGGTTGCGGCGCGTGGTGGGGCACAATGGGTTCAGGTAGGGAAAGCAGGGCGAGCGTTGCAGATGAATGCCGGTGCAGAACGGGCGACGGGCGATGTGTTTTTGTTTTTGCACGCCGATACATTTTTGCCCTCTGATGGGTTGATGTTGATACGCGACTCACTGCGCATATCCGGCGTGGTGGGTGGGCGATTTCGGCTCGGGTTGTCGGAGAAGACGATTGGTTTTCGGTTGGTTGCGTTTTTTAGCACATTGCGCTCCCGATATTTGGGGATTACGTATGGCGATCAGGGTATTTATGTTCGGCGAGAGACTTTTAATGCTTTGGGGGGATTTCCATCCTTACAGTTGTTTGAGGATTCCGAGTTTTGCTCGCGTGTGGCGCGTGTGGGCAAATTTGTGATGCTCAATGCACGGGTATGCAGTTCCACGCGGCGGTGGCGCGAGTGGGGTTTTGTTCGCACTGTGGTAGAGATGTGGGTGTTGCGTATTCTCTATACGTTTTCTGTGTCGGATGTCACGTTGAGTCGATGGTATCGGTAATTAAAATGGAATACAGGATATTTGACAAGACGGGATGGGAGGTCAGTGAGATCGGGCTTGGCGGGTCGTGGTTCTACGGTCGCCCCGAGATGGGGCTAAAACCAGTGTCGCATGGTGTGGCGATAGTGGAACGAGCACTGGAATTGGGTGTGAATTATTTCGATACCGCGCCACTTTACGGGCGCGGGCGCAGCGAAGAGGTGCTGGGTGCCGCGCTGTCGGGTGTGCGAGAGCCGTATTATCTGGCGACAAAGGTGGGGTATTATCCCGAGCCGTTTGACTATACACGCGATTCCGTATGGCGTGGTCTCGATGCGAGTTTGAAGCGGTTAAAGCGCGATCATGTGCACCTTTTGCAGGTGCACGAAGCCGAAAAAGCCGGATGGCTCGGGTTGTTTGATGTGGGTCGCACTATAGAGGCGTTGTTAGAGATACAGTCTCAGGGAATTTGTGACTATATTGGGCTGACGGGTTCTGATCTGGGTTTGATGTCCCGGGTGCTCAAAGAGACCGATGTTTTTGTTTCGGTGATTACGTTTTGCAAGTACGATTTGCTGACGCAGGAGGCAACAGAGGAGTTGGTTCCCACAGCAGCAGCAGAAGGCGTTGCCGTGATTTGCGCTTCGCCACTGCACGCGGGGTTGTTGGGTTCAAAACGGGATCAGTGGATGGCACAGGGGCGATTTGCCGATTTGTATGATGATCTAATACGGGTGGAGAAAATTGTTGAAGGTGTGGATGAATCTCTGACGCGCACGGCTTTGCGCTATTTGTTGTCGGACAATCGGGTGTCAATGTTGCTGTGTGGGGTATCGGATATCGATGAGTTGGAGGATTGCGTGAGTGTGTCGGATGGCGGGCGATTATCCAGAGAAATGATTGCAGAGATTGAGGGGGGATAGTATATGCAACCCGTTCGCATAGGGATGATTGGATTGGGACATATTCCACAGAATGCACATTTGCCAGCCCTATCCCAATTGGTCGAAAAGGGCGAGGTGGTATTGCAGGCATTTTGCGATGTGGATCAGGGCGTTGTGTCTGAGCAGGCAAAGGTGTGGGGCGCGAGATCTGTTTATACAGATCATCGCGGGATGTTTGACAAAGAGGTATTGGATGGGGTTTATGTGTGTTTGCCCCCGGCCTTGCATACGGATGCGGAGTTGATCGCAGCAGAGAAGGGGATCGCCCTTTTTGTGGAGAAACCGCAAAGTTTGGATATGGCTCAGGCTGTGGCGTTTTGCGAGGCTATCGACCGCGCGGGTATTGTTTCTCAAGTGGGGTTCATGAGTCGATATTATCCTTCAGCTGAATATTTGAAGGCAATGCTCGAAGCGCGGGTGCCGCGGCATGCACAGGTGCAGTTGTTTTACAGCGGGCGTCATATCCGATACTGGACGAGTCGCATGGCCCTGTGTGGGGGATCGTATGTGGAAAATACCATTCACCTGATCGATCTGTTGCGTTTTTTTCTGGGGGATATCGAGGCGGTGTCGGCGTTTTATTTTTACCGTGGGGAAGGTGAGGGACCAGAGCCGATCAATATGCCGTATGTCTATAATGTAAATTATCGATTTAAGAGCGGTGTGGTTGCCAATGCGACGACATCGCGGGTGTTGACCAATGTGAATTATGCGCGGCGCGAGGTGACGGTGGTTGCCGATGACGCGCTTTTCGAGTGGTCGGCTCAAAATGTCGTGTTGAATGGCGAAGAAGTCGCGGCGTGGGATGGCCGTCCCAATGCGTTTGCGTTTCAGACAGAGGCATTTGTCGATGCGATACGCAAGGGAGATTGCACTGCGATGCGGAGTTCTTATGGCGATGCTCTGAACAGTCTGGCGGCTGTGCTGGGAGCCAATGCATCTGCCGAACGCGGTGGGGAGCTTGTGTTGTTAGAGGACATGATTGCCGGACGGGTGACGTGGTCGCCTGGAGAGGATGTCTGACTGTGGATATACATTTTGCAACCCTATCGGAATTGGGCGCGCGCTATCGGACGGGCGATGTGTCGCCGGTTGAGGTGGTGGATGCGTTGCTCAATCGCATTGACGAGTACGACGATCGGACAAAGGCGTTTATTACTGTTACGGCAGAACGCGCGCGCGCCGAGGCACAGGCGGCGGAGGCGATACTGCGATCGGAATCGGATTTGGGACCTTTGCACGGCATTCCAATCGCGCTTAAAGATTTGTTTTACACGGCGGGTATTCGCACGACTTCGGGTGCGAAAGTATGGAATACATTTGTACCAGAGGATTCGGCAACTGTCGCAAAGCGCCTTTCGCGGGCGGGTGCCGTGTTGATAGGTAAGACCAATATGGTGGAACTCGCGTTTGGGCCTTATGGTTTGAATCCCCATTACGGTACACCGCCCAATCCCTGGGGATCAGAACGCGTGCCAGGCGGGTCGAGCAGTGGGTCGGGGGTGGCTGTGGCGGCAGGGCTGGCACCTGTTGCGATGGGTACAGATACGGGCGGTTCTATTCGCATCCCGGCATCGTTTTGCGGTGTTGTGGGCCTCAAACCCACGCTGGAGCGGGTGAGCCGTGCTGGCGCGATGCCGCTTTCGTGGACGCTGGATAGCATGGGACCTTTGACGCGGTCTGTGGAAGATGCCGCACTGGTGCTTGAAGCGATTGCAGGACCTGATGCGGCTGATCCAGTGACGTTAAATCAGCCACTGGTGGATGTGGTTCGCGGGCTAAAGCGAGATGTGAAGGGGTTTCGCGTCGGATTTGTGCGCGATCCGTTTTGCGATGGGGCAGATGCTGTTGTTATTGCTTCGGTAGAAGCCGCAGCAGAGATTTTGTGTGAATTGGGGGTCGATGTGGAGGAAATGCAATTTCCCGAAGCGAGGGAAGAGTTAGACGAAGAACTCGAGGGACGCGGTAGTGCGATGATTATGTGCGTGGAGGGGTATGCGTGCCATGGGGATTTGATCGCCCGGCAGGGCGAGATGATGGATCCGCGCATTCGAGCGCGGATTGCACATGGCGCATCTTTTTCTGCGCCGGATTATGCCGCGGTTTTACAGCGGCGCGAAGCGTTGCGAATCTCGGCCCGCGAGACCCTGCGCGATGTGGATGCCGTGATTTGTCCGACGATGTTGACGGTTGCACCGCGTATTGCAGATGTGGATGTTGCGCCCGTCAGGTTGACAACGCGGCTGGTCAATTTTTTGGGTTTATGCGCGGTGTCGGTTCCCTGTGGATGGTCTGATGAGGCTTTGCCTATTGGCTTGCAGATTATTGGCAAGCCTTATGACGAGGCTCGGATTTTGCGCCTGGCTTATGCTTATGAGCAGGCGGTTGGTTCGCGGTTGGCTCCCGACTTCACTCAGGCATAAATGCCGTGGTGAAGAGCAGGTTGAGATCGACTTTTTGGTCGATCATGTCCAGGCTGTGGAGGATATCCTGTGTTTGTTGCCACTTTGCTTTTGTCTGCGCGCCCAGGCCCTGTTGTTGTGTGTCAGCACTCTGCAACAAGGGGATCAGATATTTGAAATTGGCGCGATTGAAGGCCTCGTCGCTTTCGGGACGCGCGGCCATGTAGGCTGCTACCGCATCTTTGGGATGATCGACGGCATGTTGCCATCCGCGCAGGCTCGCCCGCAAAAAGCGTTTGATCAGATCGGGATTTTCTTTGAGAAAAGACTCATTGGCAATGATATTGGTGCTATATACATCGATGCCGTAATCCGATAGGGCAAGACGGTTGACCGCGTGGCCCTGGAGTTCGACTGTGACGGGTTGGTCTTCTGTATATCCGAGCATGGCATCGACTTGACCTGCGAGGAGTGGTGCCGGGCTGGCTTCACTCATGCCCATGAGTTGTATGTCTTCTTCAGAGATATTCTGGTGGCGCAAGAAGGCTTGAAATTCGCGGTGTTTCGTGCCGCCGATATTGACGCCAATGCTTTTGCCGATTAGATCTGCAGGTGTTGTGATATTTTTTTCTACGAGCGAATAAACGACCACCGGGGTTTGCTGATTGATTACGGCGAGCGATACAATGGGGATGTCGCGCGCTCTTGCCATAACAGTTGCCGATCCGCTGGCTACGCCGAGTTTGTAGGTGCCGTTGCCCACGACGCGGGCCGCAGTGGGGGCACCACTGCCTTCGAGGATTTCGATTTCAAGACCCTCTTGTTCGTAAAACCCCTTTTGTTTGGCGACAAAAAAGCCCGCGTGTTCCATCTGCGCCTTCCAGTCGAGAATGAATTGTACTTTTGTTTTTTCTGTATCCGCACAGGATAGAGTGATGAGTGCAAGGGCAAGAGCGATGAATATTTTTTTCATGGGAATACTCCTTTTAGCGACCTATGGTTTCAACGGCACCGCCCCAGCGGCGCAGGGCTGTTTTCTCAAGGCCATCAACGAGCAGAAACAGGCCCGTGCCCATACATCCGAGTGCGAGCAGAGCGGCAAACATCAAATCGGTGGCGAGTTCTGAATTGGCGAGTCGAATGAGGTGGCCCAGACCCGCACTGGAGCCGACAAATTCGCCGACAACTGCGCCAATCACACTGAGCGTGATGCACATTTTGAGTGCGGCAAAAAGATAGGGAATGGCATTGGGCAGGCGCACTTTAAAAAAAACTTGTCGCTGGCTGGCCGAGAGCGAACGCATCAAGTCGAGGATGGATTTGTCAACGGATAAGAGACCGCGCGTGGTGTTGATCACAACGGGGAAAAAGGAAATGAGGCCCGCAATAATCACTTTGGGCAAAAGACCAAACCCAAACCAGATGACAAAGACAGGCGCCAGTGCCTCTTTGGGGAAGGTCTGGGTGGAGATGACCAGCGGATAGAGCATCCGTTCGATCAGGCGGGATCGGGCCATTGCTATGGCGCAGAGTAGCCCCGATGACGCGCCTGTAAAAAAGCCGCCGAGGGCTTCGGTGAGTGTGACGAGGCCATGAGAGAGCAGGAGGCGATGGGATGCGGCAAATTTGGACAGAATTTGAGAGGGCGGCGGGAGGATAAATGCAGCGAGGTCGAGGGCCCGCACGACTATTTCCCACAAGCCGAGCAGGAGGATGATAAACAGCCCTGAAAGGGCGTATTCTCGGGCAAAAAAACGAATTAGTTTCACAGGTCGAACAAGATGATTTGCGCGTGGAGAGAACCGGCCTGGCTGTGGTATTCGGGATTTTCATTCATCGCGAGAAATAGCGGGCCTTCGTAGGGAGAATAAAAATCGAAATAATTGCCCACTGAAAGAATGGGGCTGTCGCCAATGCGTCCAACGAGCGCTCCCACATTTGTGCCGGGCAAGAGATATTGTTCATCGGCGGGACGCCCTTCAATGCCATCGGGACCACACCAGACAATGGTGAGCGGACGCATCTCGGGAGACCAGAGGCCCTCTGCAGTGATAATTATGCGCTGGTCTTTTTGTATCTGGAGATACATTTCTTGCCACACGGCGTTTGGACGAACGGTTTTAGTAATTGTGAACGCCACAGTTTCTCCTTGGTTTTGGGTGAAAAACGGCTCGCAAAGTACGCCTGTAGAAAATACTTGTCAAGCGGAAAGTTCGAGAAAGAAATTGACTCGAAATGCAGAAGATTTATATTAGGTGCCCGTTGAAAAATTTTCAGGAGACGAGATCCGTGGATCGCAATACAAATTTTGACAAGACCATGAATACTATTATTGGGCGTGGGGCAGTTTCTGAAGGCCATTTTCAAATTGAGGCTGGCGTGCGTGTGGATGGGGTCTTAAAGGGAGAACTCGAGTCCTCCGGTACGCTGATTGTGGGGAAGTCGGGTGTTGTCGAGGCCAATGTGAAGGTGCGCGACGCATTGATCAGTGGGCGCATTGTGGGGAATCTGGTGGCTGAAGAGAAAGTGCATTTGCAGTCGCAAGCCACTTTTATTGGGAAAATTCAAACAGGCGTCTTGATCGTTGAAGATGGCGCTGTTTTTAAAGCCGACTGCGATGCGGGCAGTGAGGTACAGGAAGTTGATCACATCAGATGAGACAGAAGAGGCTCTGCGCGGGGAAGTGTAGAGCATTTTTTTTTTTTTTTTTAGCCCAGAGCGCCCGGTGTGAATACCGACTGCTCTGGGCTTTTTTTATTGTGCGCGTGCTACGGCTGTGACGCGCTTGGCAAATTGGGAGAGGTCATCCATGAGGGAATAGACCGTGGGCAGGAGCACGAGGGTTAAAATTGTTGAGATGGACAGTCCGGAAATAACCACCAGGCCGATTGGGCCCCAGCGCCTTGAGGTACCTTCTGCATTGCCAAAGAGCATCGGCAATACCAGAGGCATCAGGCCAATAATAGTGGTCGTGGCAGTCATCATAATCGGACGCAAGCGGTCTTGCCCACCGCGAATAATGGCATCGCGGCGAACAAGCCCCTGTTTTCGGTATCTGTTGATATGATCGACCAGGACAATACCGTTGTTGACCACAATGCCAAAGAGTACGAGAAGGCCGTATTTAGCATTGCTGTCCATGGCGATCTTGAAGGTGTAGAGACCGAGCGCGACGCCGATGAATGCAAAGAAGATGCAGAACATAATGGTGAGCGGATGGACATAGGACTCAAAGAGCGAGGCCATGATGATGTAAATGAGAATGAGTGCTAAAATCAGGGTCTCAAAATCCTGACCCTGTTCTGCATTCATCGATCTGAAGCGGCGGTCCATTTCATAGGTATATCCCTTGGGCAGGGGCACGCCTTCCATGCGTGCTTTCATGATCCGGCCAACGCGGAAGACCGCTTGTTGGTCTGTGTTGGCAAAAACGGTTACGGTTGACATGCGGTCTTCGCGTCGAATGGTGTTGGTGCCCGTTGTCAGGTCGAAATTCGCCAGACTGGAGAAGGTAACCATGCCGCCATTGTCGCTTTCAAATTCCGTTGTTTTGAGCTGTTCGAGGGTGGCGCGGTCTTCTTCGCGCAACAGTACTGTGATGTCGATTTCACCGTCGGGAGTTTTGAAGTTGGAGCCGCCGCGTGAGCCGAGCGCAGAGGCGATGGTGGTTGCAATATCGCGAGGCGAGAGGCCGTAGCGCTGTGCGCGTTCGCGATTGACCGTGACGCGAATCTCCTCGGTTCCACTTTCGAGACTGGTCTGTATTTCGTGAACACCGGGCATGCCCTGCATGCTGGTTTCAATGTCTTCGGCCAAAATGGCCAGTGTTTCCTGGTTGCGTCCTTTGAGTTGAACGCCAGCCCCCACAGCAGAACTTCCGCGCCCACCGCCGGATTTGAAACGCACGCCCGGAATGTCTTTGGGCAGGAGGGCCATAACTTTGCGCTGAACTTCATCTGTGGTGAGTTTGCCTTCGTCTGCCGGCGTGAGATAAAGGGTCAGGCGTGTGCCCCGCCGACCACTGTATCGGCTGCCAATGGCTTCGATGTCGAGTTCGTCTTTTAAGGGGATGAGCATGTCTTCGGCAATTTTGAAGATTTCACGCGCTTTATCTACATCGTAACTCCGGGGCATTTCAATGGTGAGCCTTACGGCGCGGCTGGGTTGATAGCGGAAGGGCTGTTGTTCTACTTTGCCATAGATGTAGTTGCCCATAAAGAGCAGGACACATGCCACCGAGAGGGTTGCCCAGCGGTAGTGAAGGGTAGAAGAGACCAATTTGGCATAGAGGGCTTTGGGGCCGATTGCGCGGTAGCGAAAATAGAGAAAGACTGTCGAGGCAATGACGCCGGGAAAACCAATTTTGGCAAATAACGGCAGCGCGCTGATGGTCTTATTGGCGTTTGCCCACAGACCTGCGTAATCAATTTTGCTGAAGTCCGTGTAGTAAATAAGGGTACCCAGGCCGAGCGCGGCTACAAGGCCGACGATGCTCTTGAGAATGCGATCGAGGAGTTGTCCATCGTGCTTGAATGCGCGAGAGGCTGCCAGTGGAATGAGTGAGAGCGCGATAGAAAACGAGGCAATAACGGATATGATTACTGTAATGGCAAAGTCGCGCATGAAGAGCGAGGTGCGCGAATCAGTGACAAAAATGACCGGAATAAATACGCAGATGGTCGTGAGCGATGCGGCGAGGACGGGAAGTCCGATTTCATCGCTGCCCTCAAGCGCGGCGTGCCTGGCATCTTGCCCTTCTTCAAACCGCTTGCGAAAGATATTTTCAAGTGCCACGACCGCGGGATCAACGAGCATGCCGATGGCGACCATCAGACCCATCATGGAAATGAGATTGAGGGTGATGTTTGATCCGGATTGGCGCATGAAGTACATGATCAGGAATACGGTGAGCACGCTGATGGGGATAGCAGAGCCGATGATGAGCGTACTGCGGAAGTTGCGAAGAAAAATAAAGATGGCGATGACGGCCAGCAGACCACCCAAAATAGCAGATTGGCTGAGGCTCGTGATGCTATTTGTCACGTCGATGGATCGGTCGCGCACCATGTGCATTCGGAGCTTGTCTTTGCCGACCTCTTCATGGATGAGGGCGAGTTCGTCGCGCACGAGTTTGCAGACATCGACCATGTTGGCGGTTGAGGCTTTCTGGACCTCAAGGTTCAGCGAAGGGCGTCCGTCGAGGCGTTCAAAGCTGCGGGATTCGGGATAATCGTACGTGACATTGGCAATGTCGTCGAGGGTGAGATTGGGGCGAATGGGTAGATCGCGAATTTGATCAACGGTTTCAAACTCGCCCATGCTGCGAACGGCGAGGCGTTTGTTGCCTTCGGTGACATACCCCGCGGAGACATTGATATTGTTGCTATTCAGGGCGCGGTTGATGGTGCGGAAGTCCAGTTTATAGGCTACCATGGCTTTTTGATCGACTTCGATGAGGAGGTCTTTTTCCCGCAAACCCTCGAGCACGACATTGGCAACACCCTCGAGACGCTGGACTCTGGGCAAGATTAGCTGATTGTACACGTTGACGAGTTCCTGGTTGTTTTCGCCAAGCCAGGTGAGGGAGTATTCGAGGACGGGAAAGTCTTCGGTGTCGAAGCTGCGAATATCGATGCGATCGACATCGGCGGGCAGGTCGGCGCGAACCTGATCGAGGCGGTCGCGGATGTGAACACCGATGATGTCCATATCGGCATCCATTGCAAATTCCATGCCGACGCGCGCACTGGATCCGCTGGATGAAGAACTGATGCTTTCAACACCCGACAGAGTGCCGAGGATTTCTTCGATGGGACGCGTGATGAACCGCTCAATTTCTTCCGGAGAAGAGGAGGGATAATTGACGGAAACAAAGATGCGCGGAAATGTCAGGCTGGGCAGGTATTCGAGCGGCAGTCTGAATAGAGAAATAAAACCCATCATCATAATACTGAGCACAATCATAATGGTGCTGATGGGTTTATTAATGGCAAATTCACTGAGTTTCATGGTCCCTCCTTCCTGCGAATAAACGCGTCAAGTGATTTTGATTTTGACGAAAATATTATTGCGATTGTTCCCCAGGTAGAGATTTCAAACAATGGTTTCCACAAATGCAACGCTCTCGGGGTCAAGGCGGCGGTAATCGACGATCTCGTAGCGGTTGCCATCGGCGTCTCGCAGGATCACGCGCACGTCGTCAATTACGCGCACGTCGCGCTTGCTGCTGGGGATTTCAAATACGCGATGCCCGCGATCTGTTTCCACATCCCATGTGGGGACGTGGAAATTGGAAACAATGCTATTTATTTTTAGAATACGCGGCATAAAATATGCCTGTTCGAGTGCTATTTCTAATGCATCTCGGCTGTCTGAGTCGAGATCGACCATGTCGCGTACAATGCCAATTTCGCTGCCGTCTGAATCGTGGAGCACGATGAATTTTGTGGACGCGTTGAGCGGAAAAGCGCGCTGTACACCAATCCGCTCGTGGATTTCACCGCGCAGATCGAGTGTGAGGTCGTCAAAATCATCGAGATACAGACGAATATCGCGGGGCGCGAGGAGGGAGAGACCGCTGGTCAAGTCGGGGAGTGAAGACATTGATATACCTTTGTTCGCTACCACGCACGTAGTTTGGACAGTTCAGTTTGCATGCGGCAAAGGCGCGCGTAAATGCCATCATAGGCGATGAGTTCGGCGTGTGATCCCATCTCGGCGAGTAAGCCCTTGTCGATGATGAAGAGGCGGTCTGCGTGTTTGAGCGTGGAGAGGCGATGGGCTATGGCAAATGTCGTGCGCCCTTGCACGAGTCTGTAAAGGGCTTCCTGGATCTGCGATTCTGTCTCGGTATCCATGCTGGAGGTGGCTTCATCGAGAATGAGAATGCGTGGGTTTCGCAGAATCGCGCGCGCAATGGAGATGCGCTGCCTTTCGCCGCCCGAGAGCCGAACGCCGCGTTCACCTACGGGTGTGTCGTAACTATCGGGCAGGCGAAGGATAAAATCGTGTGCATTGGCTGTTTTGGCGGCTGCGACGATTTCATCGAGTGACGCATCGGGGTTGCCATAAGCGATGTTTTCGGCTATGGGTCCATTGAAGAGAAAGGGGTCTTGCAGAACGACGCCGATCTGATCGCGCAGAGATTTGAGGGTGACATCGCGGATATCGCGTCCGTCGATTAAAATCGCGCCGTCCTCAATGTCGTAAAATCTACAAATCAGGTTGATCAGGGTGCTTTTGCCCGCGCCAGAATGCCCGGCAAGGCCGATCATTTCGCCAGGTTCAACGGTAAAATTGAGATTTTTGAGAACGGGTTTGTCGGTTTCATAAGAAAATGTTACGTCGTCAAATTGGATACGTCCTTCAATGGCGGGCATGGCGTATGCGGAGCGCCTGTCGGTTACGTCGGGCTGAGTATCGAGCACTTCAAAGACCCGTTCGGCAGAAGACGCGGCTCGCTGGAAGCGGTGGTTGAGGCGGCAGAGGCTTTCAACCGGGCCGTAAAAACGCCACATGTACTGCGTAAATGCCACAAAGTTGCCCAGGGTCAAAGCGCCGTCGAGAACCGAGGATCCCCCCACGAGCCATATAATCAGCGTTCCGATAGATGTAATAAAAGCCATGACGGGGCTGAAGATGCTGCGGATGCCCGCAATTTTGATTTCGCCCTTGAGGAGGTCTTCGCTGCGCGTCTGAAATTTACCCACTTCGCGTTTTTCCTGTGCAAAGGCTTTGACCACGCGCACGCCGGGAATGGTGTCGGCAAGGAGTGCGCTGATGGCCGCCCAACGCCGAAACAGGCCGCGATAGGTGCGATGCAGGCGGTGACCAAATTTGAGGGTTGCGATAACCAGGAAGGGTGTGGGGATTAAGACGAGGGTGGCGAGTTTGACATTGAGCCAGAATAGAATGCCGCATATAAAGGCGATGGTAACGATGTCGCGGATAATTTCTTGCAGGCCATCGCTGATAAAATCTTGCAGGCGGCCCACATCCTGGGTGATGCTGGCCATAATGGTGCCAGTTTCGCGTTCGTTGTAGAAGCTGAGAGAATGGCGGTGGAGGTGCTGATAGACCTCATTCCTGAGGTTATAGGTGATTTTCTGTCCAAGAACGGACAGGATATACGAGCGTATGGCGCGAAGGCCCGATTGTGAGAGGTTGATCAGCAGGAGCAGGCCCACGAGAAAATAGAGGATTTGGTATCCGGTAGGTATCCCAAATATGCTGTTTGTGATATCGCGGAAAATGGTCGTCTCATAATCTGCCGAAGGTGCGAGTACGCCATCGATGAGGTCGCGCATCAAAAGCGGTGGGGTAAGGCCAATAAAGGTTGAGGTGAGGAGCAGGGCAAGACTCAGAGTTCCGAGCTTCCAGTAGGGACGCGCGTAGGCGAGCAAGCGATACAGCAGTTTGCGGGTGTCGAGGCAGTTGGTGCAGACTCCCACCCTGCGCGAAATGATTGTGCCGCACACGTCGCACCGCCTACCTGAAATCGCGCGCCCAAGTTGGCCTTTTGCGATTTTGTCTTCGGTTTTGCGCGCGTCTTTTACAAGGGCCTCAAGTCGGTGCGTTATCCGATTGAATTTCTGGTTCTGGCCTTTGGTAAATCGCGCGAGTGTGGCGCCCGTGGTTGCGGTGCGGACTTTGAGCAAGCTGTTGCCAAACAGGTCTTTGACTTCGAGATTGGTAATTTCGGAAAGTGGAATGCGCTCTGTGTGTGGCGTGGAATCGCCATTGGGGCTAATTGCAAACAGGTGTTTGTCTGTGGCGAGGAGATAAGCGGTTCCATATGTGCCATCGAGACGGATGTCGGTACTGGCCGATAATTGAACCGTTTCTTGCGATGGGACAAGGCTATCTAAAATGTGCTGTGGAGGGATTTCCAGCAGATTTATCTCGGAAGCGTTTGCCACAGATCAACTCCTGATAAAAAGAAAGTGTTTACTTACTTATAAGTTACTGGAATTTGGCAAGTGCGTCAAGATAAGATAGGAGGGGATCAGGTGGAGGTATCCGCAGATGAACGCAGATGAACACAGATAAACAAAAAAGAAGATCAGACAGATCTGAACAGACGTTTCCAGAGGGTTGGCTTTTGAGAGCGCTGCCATGCTTTGAGACGCGATTGCCAGTCGCGTGGGCGTTCGGGCAGGAGGGGGAAACGTTTTTGTATGTATTCTCTCTGCGCTTCAATATTGACTTTGGCTGTGGGTGCATAAGCTGGCAAAAGGGAGCGGTTGGCGAGTTGTCGCTTTTTGCTGGCTTCAATATTTTCGTGCGCGAGGCGCAGGTTTTCGAGATATCGGTATGTCAGGTCGCGCACCCGCGCATTGTATTGTTTGCACAATTGGTCAAAGGTGCTGATGGTCTCAAGGAGATCGGACGCAGGCGGCGTTTCCGAATTGGGATGAAATTTTTCTGGTAGTGCATTCAGGCCAAGTGCTTCGCATATCTCGTTGTCGTCGGAAAATGTGCGGATGAGTGTTTGCGCGAGGGGGCGAATTGCTTTTTGCAATGGCGCGATTTTTTCGCTTGCGCGTTGCAGGTGCTCGTCGGCATTTTTAAGGTGTTCTTCCGCGTCTTTGCGCTCCTGGAGATGTGCGGGAAGTACGTTGTTGTCGCGCAGGATTTTGCCCGCCATGCGATGTTCCGCATCGGGGCGAAAATACGCTTTTAAATCGAGTGGCTTGCCTTTGCCGGGAATGTCGGTATCGTCTGACACGGCATCGCGCAGCATTTCATCGGGTGTGCGCCTTTCGGGCTTTCCATCGGGCGTGCGTCTGATTGTTTTGTCCATTATATTGCTCCATGTCAGTTGGAAGAAAGCCAAAATCGACATCCAAAAGTAAAATTTACTGTGCCTGTTATTTCGTCGGCAATATTTTCTTTTTCAACCCGAAAAGGCATAAATTGAAAACGGATTTCAGTGAAAAAGCGAACATCTTTTCTTTGGAAGGCAAATTCGCTGCCTATCCCGACTAAGATATGAAAATACAGGTCTGAGGATAGATTGCGATGATCGTTGGGACGAAAATAAAAAGCTCCCAGCCCAGCGTTCCAATACGGTGCAAATGGCTTATTGGCTAAAATTTTATATCTAAATTCAAGGAGAAATGAACTTAACCAACCTCCAGAATTAAATATACGGGATTCCAGGGTATTCTGCACATATCTTTGCGGCATGGAAAAGAAAGATCCGTGTAAAACCAGATCTACCTGTTCATCCCCGATAAAGAACTCACCATTTACAACAGGTCCCATCTGGGTACTGGCGAGAGGGAAAGAGATATGGCAGGCTTCATCAAAGAATAATACATCTATCAGGTCGCATGGAAATTCGGTTTGATTCATCATGGGAAATGCAACACCCGTCCCCAATCCAAATCCGATATGGGCTTCCTGGCAATACGTGTTTACAGGACAGCATATTGCGATCAACACCGCCAAAAGAATTATTTTTGTATTTGCGTACATTCAATTTATCCCTTTCTGTGTCAGTAAACAGGTCTTTCATTTGTGATAACATCAAAATTCGTGCCTATTCGCCCGAGCGTGGGATAAAGTATTGGTTTAAGACATTTATTTATAGCTATTTATATTATATTTTAATGTGCAATATTTCACTGTAGATAATCTCGTAGTGTGGCATAAAAACCACACCTGTGGTCATTTTGCTACGTTTATTTTTTTATAGGAGAGATTTCACATGATCATTACACATGTTCGCGCAGTGCAGCCCGATGCGGATCGCGCACCTGCTGGTTGGCGCGGAACGATTGGACAGATTCTGGTGCGGATTGATACGGATGATGGGTTGTCGGGATACGGTGTTGGTGGAGGCGGTCCGGCGGGTATTCACGTGGTTCAGACGGTGTTGCGCGAGGTCTTGATCGGCGCGAATGCCGAGGATGTCGAGGGGTTGTGGGATGCGATGTATCGCCATACCGCGGCCTATGGTCGCAAGGGGATTGCGATGATGGCGATTAGTGGTGTGGATTTGGCATTGTGGGATTTACGGGGCAAGCGGGCGAATAAACCGCTTGTCGAAGTGCTGGGAGGAACGCGAATGGCAGTGCCGTCGTATCGCACGGGGTGGTCTCGGGATGATCTTGAGGGCGCACTCGCGCTGGGTTATAAGGCTTTAAAATTTGGCATTGGCGGGATGGATCCCCACAGTGAATTGGATGCGATAGCTGATTTTTTTGCGGATGTGCGGTCAGTTGTTGGCAACGATATTCAATTGATGTGCGATGCGTCAATGGGGTGGGATGTGGAGGGCACGTTGCGCGCTGCGGATCGGTTGGCTGAGCTCAATTTGGACTGGTTGGAAGAGCCGCTTTTGCCAGAGGATTTTGGCGGCTATGAACGGTTGATGCGCGAGAGTCCCATTCCCATCGCGAGTGGCGAGCACGAATATACGGCGCGTGGGTTTGAGGCGCTGATGCAAAGGGGGTTACACGCTATTTATCAACCGGATGTGTGCTGGTGCGGGGGATTGACAGAGTTGGTGAAAATTTACGCGTTGGCAAAGGAGTACGATGTTGAGGTGTGTCCACATCGCGGGGGAGAGGTGTGGGCGCTGCACGCGATTGTCGCGCTCGATCCCGATCCGCTGGCCGAAAGTGGACGCCCCTGGATGACGTGGGTGCGCGATCAGCCGGAAGTTGTGGATGGCAAAATGGCACCAGGTGAGGGGCCGGGTTTTGGGGTGTGGTTCGACGATGATCTGTGGAAATAACCCATTTAGCCCGGTGGATCTTTCACCGGGTTTTATTTTTCAAAAAACGCTTTGCGTTGCGAGGTTACATCTTCAATGGGAACGGGCTTTGAGAGACCGACTTTGAAGGCGAGCATCCACATGACAAAGATACCAAAGATCAGCATGAGGAGTTGCCAGACCCAGAGCGAGGGCAAACCAAAAGGCGCCCATGTGGCCGGGGTATTGGGATCGGAAAAGAGGGTGTTGCCAACCGTGGCAAAAGGTCCGAAGCCAATGAGGAACCACAAAACGGTGAGGATCCACGCCGGTGTCACCCATTTCTTCTGGTCTTCGGTGAGGCCAGAGACGGCCTGGATAAAGGCGTGATGTTTTTCGCGTTTTTCGCGTTCTCCGTTGTTTTCTGAACCAAATTTTGAGACGAGCAGGGCAATGATCAGGTTGGCGAATATGCCCCAGCCCGCACTGTGAATGGTGAGCGGGAATGCGCCCCAGGGTAGTCCAAATACAGCCACTGTGCGGTCGGTCAAGGTGACGGCAATAAGACCGGCAACAAGGCCCCAGACCACGCCTTTGCGGGTGAGCCAGGGAAAGTAACATACGCCCATGAGAGCTGGGTACATCTGGAAACCGTAGGCAACGGCCAGACCGCCGAGCATGACGATGGCGCCGGTGAATTGCGCGGCGACGAATAGCGCGACCACTGTGACGACGATGACAAAGATGCGCCCACAGAGTTTTTGTACGCTGTCCGATGCGTCGGGGGCGACGTATTGTTTGTAGAGGTCTCGCGTGACCATGCCGGAGAAGGTGGACATATAAGCAGCACCTGTGGATTGCATTGCGGCGAGGGCACAAACCGCGAGCAAGCCGACGAGCCAGGGAGCCGCGTCGGTGAGCAGGTTGATGAGTTGGGGGACGAGGTTTTTGTCATTGGCGGATTCAAAGATACCATTTGCAATGAGGATGTTGCCCCCAATGCCCTGAAAGATGGTGAAGGAGAAGAGGATGATGCCGATGATAATCGAGGATGCCACGACTTGCTGCCAGCGGAAGGGTTCGCTGGTTTTGTTGGAAAAGCACCACATGGAAAAGGCGGGGGAGGATTGGATGCCCATGAGCGCAAACATGTAGGTGAGGCACATCATGCCGGTCCAGACACTGCCCTGTGCTTCGGCGCCTGAAGATACGGCCTGGATAGTTCCCGGCATAGCCACGATGTTCGAGTGGCCGGCAGGGGTGAGTTTTTGACCCGATACGAGGTCTTGTTTGACATAGGCTGCAAGGCCGTCGGTAAATCCGCCCCAACCTCCTGCAAAGCTGATGGCGATGCCTCCCAGGATGACAATGCCGAGGGCGAGCAAGATGCACTGGGCGCAGTCAACATAGGCTACGGAGCGAAGACCGCCGGATGCGACGTAGATCATAACAATGGCGGAGAGGGCAAACATACCAATTTCAATGCCGATCATGCCGTCGGTGAGTACGTGGAAGAGGTCGCCAGAGGCGCGGAGTTGTACGCCGAGGTAGGGTACTGAAAAGAGGAAGGCTACGAGAACCGTAAGCAGGCGCATGGCATTGCCACCGTAATAGGTGGTGTACATTTCGCCGGGGGTAATGTGTTCAAATGCCCGACCAACGATCCATTGGCGGCGCAAAAAGAGCACGCCAGTAAAGGGAATTGTGAGGGCGTAGAAGGAAGCGAATGCGTAGGGCAGGCCATCGATGAGGATTTTGCCTGGATGTCCTACAAAGGTCCAGCCGGAAAAGCTGGTGGCGGTGGCCGCGAGAACAAATACCCATAAGCCAATGGTGCGCCCGGCCACGAAGTAGTCGGTTGATGTGCGTGAAGAAATGGCACCTCTGACGCCCCAGAAGAGGCAATAAGCCCAGTAAAGTCCCACAAAAGCAAAAAGCCAGATTAGTTTTGCGTCCACGAAAAGCCCTCCTGTTATGCCTGTATATCAATGCTGTTGGTGCTTACATCATAATATTTCAAAAACAGAATGGCAACCTTTGATTACCATGCGAGCATTGCATCTTTGAACAGGCTCTCCAGGTCTTCGGCTTCTGCGGGACGCGGTGAGAGTTTGGTGACTCGGTGTTGGGGGAGGGTGCCTTCGACGAGTGCGGGGATGTCGCTTTCGGTGAATCCGATTGCTGACAGACCATTGGGCACTTCGAGCTGCTTCATAAGGGCGACGATTTGATCGGCGAGGATGTGGCCCGCTTCGTCGGGAGATGCGTTGGAGATATCTGCGCCCATGATCTGTGCAGCCCGAAGGTGGCGGTCTGGCCGCGCGGGGCCTGTGAATCGGAAGACGGGAGGGGCGTTGAGGACGACGGACATGCCGTGTGGGATGATGGCGTGGTCCGTGATCATGCCTTTGGGTTTGAAGTCTCGCACCATACCTGAGACGGGATACGACATGCCGTGGCAGAGGTGAACGCCGGCATTGCCAAAGCCGATGCCTGCGAGCGATGCGGCGAGGATCATTTGCGCGCGGGCTTTGTCGTCATCGGGATTGCGGACCGCGCGAGGCAGATATTGCGTGGTCATTTCTATGGCTTTGAGTGCCCACATGTCGGAAATGGGATTGGTGCCCTGATAGGCGGGGCGTTCGATTGGGCGATTGGGTCTGGGGCGTTCGGTATAGGGGATGGCGGTGAAGGACTCGAGGGCGTGGCAAAGGACGTCGAGGCCAGTTGCCGCCGCGATGGAAGGCGGCATGGTGCGCGTGTTTTCGGGATCGACAATGGCGAGGTCGGGTTTGAGATAGCGGTGTGCAATGCCGGTTTTGACGTGGCGGTCAGAGAGGTCCATAATGGCTACGCCCGTGGTTTCGCTTCCCGTACCGGCTGTGGTGGGAATGGCAAAGAGGGGTTTGACGGGGCCGGGAACGGGTTTGCCTTGGCCGATGGGTGCATTGATATAGGCGAAGAAGTCGTCGGGATAGGTTGCAAATAGATTGGCTGCTTTTGCCGTGTCGATAGATGAACCGCCCCCAATGGCGACATAGCCTTCGTAAGCGCCTTCTGTGGCGACTGCAATGGCGTCTTTGAAAGATATATCTGTGGGTTCCACGCGTACGCGATCGAACAGATCGTATTCTATGCCTTCGGCTTCCAGGCTCTCTCTCGCGGTTTGAACGGGGGGCAGATCGACGAGGTTGGGGTCGGTGATGACGAGGACGCGCTTAAGACCCATGTCGGACAGGTCCATGCCGATTTCGCGCGTTGTTCCCACCCCAAAGCGCAGGTTTGAGGCTCCCATTTGAAATGCAGTGTCTTTGCTCATGTTGTGATTCCGATCATTGCAGTTTTGATATAGTTGATTTTTCAGGTGCATCGCCCAGTGTTCGCTAAGCGATGCACCGTAATTCGATCTCTTGCCTCACATGTCCATGTCCTCGTCCTCTTCCGCAGTTTCGGCAATATGGCCTTCAATTTTGCCGATCATTTCATCGGCGGTGTTTTCCTTAGTCAGGGTTTCCATCAGAGCCTTGTCCGCGGGGTTGATGATCAGGACCAGCCCGGTCTTGTTATTGGTTTTGAGGTGTTGCTCTATACCGAGGGCTGCGGCCAGCAGGCGAGCCTGGCCGGTGCGATCTGCGTCGGTCACGTCCAGGGTGAGAAAGAGAACAGGCTCGGCAGACATGGTTTCTCGGACTTCGTCGAGAATGGGCACCAGTGCCTTACAGGAGCCGCACCAGTCGGCGTGTACTTTGACCACGTACAGGGCTGGCGTGCCTTCGCCTTCTACTTCGACGGTGGCTGCAAAGGCAGGGGCTGTGGTGAATAAAAAGGCGAGGGCGATGAGGGTGTGTCGGGCTTGCATGGGTTTACTCCTTGGAATGGGTGAATGAGCCATGTCGTTGGCTCGGGTCTGCAATAAGATATGTTTTTTCTAACTCAGGTATAAAAAATAAGTTGCAAAAAATAGACTGGATTACTTCGTCTATCTTTCTCGATGTCTCAGTCTATCGACTGCCACGGCGATGACTATAATAATACCGGTGACGATTTCTTGCACCCAATTTGGCAAGCCCATTTGTGAACAGCCAGAGCGGATGACGGTCATGATCAGTGCGCCGACTACGCTGCCGAGTACTGAGCCTTCGCCGCCCGAGAGGCTGCCCCCGCCGATGACAACGGCTGCGATGACGTCGAGTTCGAGGCCAACGGCGACCGTGGGATCGCCTACGGTGAGACGAGAAAATTGGAGGAGTCCGGCTATGCCCGCGGATGTTCCGGCGAGGGCATAGACGAGTAACTTGGTGGCTTCGACGCGGATGCCGCACAGGCGAGCTGTGTTCTCGTTGGATCCAATGGCGACGATGTGTTTGCCAGGGCGGGTATAGGCGAGGAATCCGCCGGTGAGCAGGGCGAGGATGATGAGGAGCCATACGCCGGGTGGGAATATCCACCACGCACCTCGCGGTAGTGCTGCGAGCAGGTCGATGAGATAGGTGAGGGGGGCGTCGATTTTTTGTTCGCCGGCCAGTCCTTTGGCAATGCCGCGCACGAGCAGTAGCGTGCCGAGTGTGACGATAAAGGGCACAACGCGAAAACGGGTGATGATCAGGCCGTTGACAAGGCCACACAGCGCGCCTGTGAGTATGCCGATGAGCGCGGCAACAGGGGGTGACAGACCAGCCTGGAGCGATGCGGCGATGGTGACGGTGGTTAGGGCTATGATGGAGCCGACAGATAGGTCAATGCCTCCGGCAATGATGACGAGGGTCATGCCGAGCGCTGCCGTGCCTACAATGGCTGTTTGACGCGCGATGGTTTCGAGGTTGCGCCCGCTGCTAAAGCTGTCGGGACCGAGAATGGCGAATAGGCCGTACACTGCAAAGAGGCCGAGCAGAGGGGCAAAGCGCGATAGATGATTCACAGTGCGACCTCCTGTCCGGTCGCTTCGAGCATGAGGCTGTGTTCGCTGCATTTGTCAACAGGATGCGCCGGGCCGAGTTGACCACGGTACATGACGGCGATGCGGTCGCATATCCCGAGGAGTTCGGGCAGGTAACTGCTTACGAGGAGTATGGCTTTGCCCTGTGTTGCGAGCTGGTCAATCAGGTGGTAGATGTCGGCTTTGCTGGCAATGTCAATACCGCGCGTGGGTTCGTCCAGAAGGAGGCAATCTACGTCGTGGTGGAGCAGGCGGGCGAGCGCGACTTTTTGCTGGTTGCCACCGGAGAGATTCGCAATGGATTGTGCAGGTCCCGATGTGCGAATGCCAAGGCGAGATATCCACTGTTGGGCAATGGCGCGCAGTTTTTTGGGTAAGATGATCCCTCTGGGCAAGTGCGACAGGGTGAGATTATCGGTCAGACTCATCGATTGGGCGAGGCCCTCTTCTTTGCGGTCTTCGCTGAGTAATCCCATTCCCTGGGCGAGGCGCTGTGCAGGTGTTGCTCGGGCAGTGTTGTGCGCGAAGGTGAT
The DNA here is from genome assembly GCA_026706845.1 of Gemmatimonadota bacterium. Classification (NCBI taxonomy): domain Bacteria; kingdom Pseudomonadati; phylum Gemmatimonadota; species Gemmatimonadota bacterium. The sequence continues at coordinate 6,826 of JAPOXY010000215.1, read as the reverse complement.
ATTGCCTTTGCGGATGGGGTCAAGGCCAAAGATGGCGCGCAAAAGTTCTGTGCGGCCAGCACCGATGAGTCCACCGATGCCGAGTACTTCTCCGCGGTGCAGGACGAGAGATGCGCTGTGAGGGAGAGGGGCTCCAGCGAGATCTGTGAGGTCGAGGAGTGATTCGCACGGTGTGCGATTGGTACGGGGAAAAAAGTCGTCGATCTGCCGGCCTACCATGAGGTGAACGATATCGGGTATAGGAGTTTGAGCGACCAAACCGCTGCCGGCTTTTTTGCCGTCGCGCAGAACTGTGAATTGATCGGCGATCTCTTTGATTTCTTCGAGGAAGTGCGAGATATAGACGATTGCCAAATTCCGCGCTTTCAGGCGTTGCATCACGCGAAATAAACGGTCGGCATCTGCGCGCGTGAGGCTGCTGGTGGGTTCGTCGAGGACGAGGACGCGGCATTGAACAGAGAGTGCGCGTGCAATTTCTACGATTTGTCTTTCGGCAATGGTGAGGGTGCTCACGCGTGCGTGGGGATCGATGTCGGCATGGTCGAGTTCTGTCAGCGCGTTTTGGACAAGGGCGTGCATGTCTGATTTTTGCAATAACCCGCGTCGCGTGATTTCCATTCCGAGGAGGACGTTTTCTGCAACGGTTAGATGGGGCGCGAGGGAGAGTTCTTGATAGATCATGGCTACGCCCTGCTGGCGTGCCTGGAGGGAATTGGCAGGTGCGAAGGGCGATCCGTCAACGGTCATTTCCCCGGCATCGGGTTGCAAGGCTCCCGATAGCACTTTCATCAGGGTGCTTTTGCCCGCGCCATTTTCGCCGATGAGGGCGTGGATTTCGCCGGGTGAAACGGCAAAATCGACATTGTCGAGCGCGACGGTTGCGCCAAAGGCTTTGCGAATGCCGCGCATGGCAAAGCGCGGATGTTTGGGAATGGACGACATAGAGGATGTGCCTGACCGCCTATCGGATAAATCCCAACGTACGGTGGATAATGTGCGGGTCAATCACGACAGCGGGTTTTGAGTTGGGCGTAATTTGTTTTCCAAAAGCAGAAGCGAATGCGAGAAAGTCCGAGAAGCCGATCATACCATCTGCATCGATGTCAAATCGCGGGTCAAAATCCGGATCCGAACTGCTCTTGCCAAAATGGGCGGCGAACATGAGGAAGTCCGAGAAGCCGATCGTGAGATCGCCGTCAAAATCGAAAATTTCGAGTGCGACCGTGGGGGTGAATCGAACTTTTTCGAGGTACGCAAATAACAGGTCGAGATCCCGAGACGATTCAGAGATTAACACGTCTGTCCCTTGCTGCTCAATCCTGAAGTCTGTAGATCCACGGTGTTTTATTGCGAGCACGCCTTCGTAGGCAGTTTTGAACTCCGTCGCGTCTCGTTCCGTATCCCAGGTCGTGAACAGGACGAGAGCGGGTGTATTATCCTGGCGGTGTTTGAGGACGACATACTGGTCGCCATGCCAGCCTGCGGCTGCTGCGTGTGATGGGATAGCAAAGGTATTGAAGATAATTCTGAGTCCAAATTCGCCCAGTGTATCCCTGTCCAGCAATTCCCAATTTCCTGTGAAGGTTTCATTTGCCAAATCAGGAAGTGCGATTTCCTCGAGAGATTCTCCTGCGAAGTATTTGTCTGGGTGAAGGATGTGTTCCATTGACATTGGCAAATTGGTGTACGCGCGATTCACTGTTGCCCAACCCCCGCGTTTTTTCAGGTCAAAGACAAAGGCCAGCCCGCGGAAATAGATTCCAATTGTTTGTTCGAATATAAAATCGGGGGTTTCGTCAATCGTTTTGACGACCTGTGGGTCTGCTGTTGCATCTTTGAGGTTGCGCTTGACTTCGCCAACTGTCGTGCTGGCAATATCGTTTATGAATCGCTGTAGTTGGGCGTCTGACATCACCCGTCCAGCGCGATCGAAAAACCAGAGGTATTGCACCAGCGTTGCATCGCCTTCGGCGAGAGCTTGATGGGCTAATAATTCATCGCTATTTGTAGTGCTGAGCAATTGGTCGAGTCCAAAGTGCTGGTCTTGTAGCACATGCGTGAGTTCATGGGCTATGATTATTTGAAGCTCTTGTCTGGGAATTGATCCTATGGGAATGTTGACAGAACGGTCTGCGGGATAGTAATAGGCGCCTATTTGGCTCTGTGAGGCTCTTATCAGAGCTTCGAAGTCGAAGGGGACACCGCCGTGGTGCAATCCGATGGCGCGGATTAATAGATCGTAGTTTTGACGAATTGTTTGCGGTACAGTCTGATTGAACTCATCGCTTATGAATGCGGTGATTTCCGCGTTTGTCTGATAGCGTATTGTGAATGGCTGGATAAAGTTGAGTAACCGAATTGACGATACTTGCGGCTTAATCGTTTCGCTTAGCACAGTCAGGTTGGGTAAGGTCTGCGATAGGGCGATTGAGGGGGCGGCGGTGATAATTATTGCAATTCGGCAGAGTTTTTTCACCATTTTGCTCCGTTTATTTCAGCCATTTATCCAGATCGGGGGTTAATACATCTTTGATGTCAGGATCGTTCATGTTGTCTTTGGTGACGAGGGCAACGCCGGTGTCAACGCGCTTTTCAACGGGTTGGTTTTGGAGGTGTGCTACTATGGTTTTGACGCCGAGGTAGCCCATTCTAAAGGGGTTTTGCAGTACAAGCCCGTGGATCTGGTCGTTTTCGAGGGCTTCGACGAGTTTTTCCGAGCTGTCAAAGCCGATGAATATGACACTGCCGGCGAGGCCCGCGTCTTGCAGGGCGCGCAGCATGCCAAATGTGGTGGATTCGTTGGGGCAGAAGATGCCCTGGATGGTGAGTTTGCCGTTTGCATCTTTCAAGGGGGCGAGCAAGTTTTCGCTGGCCTGATACGCGCTTTCGGTAGTGGCACCGCCGTGTTGATTTGATGAGGTGATTTCGATGTCTGAATGCTCGCCAATTGCGTCGAGAAATCCCTGTTCGCGTTTCATTGTGCTGGCAGAACCTTCCTGGTAGCGCAGCATGATGATTTTGCCCTTTTGGTTCAGGCGTTGGGCCATGTCAGCACCTGCGAGGCGTCCTCCGCGATAATTGTCGGTGGCGACAAAGGAGACGAAGTCCTCGCTTTGAAGGCCCGAGTCGATGATGACGACCGGGATACCGCTGCGTACGGCATTGGCGACGGGTATGCGAAGGGCGGTGTCGTCGAGGGGCGCGAGCACAATGCCCGAAACGCCGCGAGAGATGAAGTTTTCGATCAGTGCGATCTGGTCTTCGCGATCGTCTTCCTTGAGCGGGCCTTTCCATATTATTTCTATGTCTAACTCGCGCTGCGCTTTGACTGCGCCTGCGTGAATCGATTTCCAGAACTCGTGAGTTGTGCCTTTGGGGATGACGGCAATGGTCGTTTTTTCCGGGGCGGTTTGTTCACTCCCACAAGCGATGAAGAGCATGAGGGTCAATGAGATTAAGATGCGATTCATATCATTCTCCTTCTTCACCTATGTCCTCATCAGATGTAAGCCCCTCTCGGGCGATCCAGGATCTGTCCCATTTTTGACCGCCGATGAGGCCGCCATCGACAACGAGGGCGTGACCGTTGACAAATGAGGCGTGATCACTGGCGAGATAGAGGGCTGCGTGTGCGATGTCTTCGGGCTGACCCGCGCGATGGATAGGCTGTCCGCCAGCGAGTTTTTCGGTCATGAGTTGATATGCTTTGTCCGATTCTTCGGGCGCGAGGTCCAATGCCGGGGCAAATATGGGAGTGGCAATGCCGCCCGGGCATATACAGTTGACGCGGATGTTGTGTGGTCCCAATTCCATTGCCGTTGTCCGGGTGAGGTGTATGACGGCGGCTTTACACGCGCTGTACACATGCGGCGCATAGCCCGTGCGAAGGCCCGCGACGGAACCCGTGCTGATGATGCTGCCCGATCCCTGTTTTTTCATCACGGGAGCCGCGTGTTTGATGCCCATGAAGACGCCGCGCAGGAGAATGCTTACGGTTTTGTCAAAACCCCGCATGGATGTTTCTTCAACAGGTCCCGCCACACCGCCGTATCCGGCGTTATTAAAGAGGCAATCCAGGTGTCCAAAATGCGTGACGGCGAGGTTAATCATTGCTTTGATATCGGGTTCCCGTCTCACATTGGTGTGCTGGAAGATGGCGTTGTGACCGAGTTCTTCTGCAACAGTCCGGCCTTTATCGTCCTGGATGTCTGCGATGACGACTTGCGCGCCTTCTTCGACAAAGAGGCGAGCGGTGGCGCGACCAATGCCGCTCGCGCCACCCGTGATGATCGCTACTTTTCCATCGAGTAGTCCCATGAATAGCCCTTTTTATACGACGTTACGTGTCAAACATACCCTATTTTGGTGATTGGATATGGGAAGCATACTAATTTTGCATAAATTAGTATGAAATTAGTATGAGTATCATCAATTGCACTTGTTGTGATCGATAATCAGGCAAGAGCCAGATCTTCTTGCCAGACTGGTGGTCTGACGAGGGGCAGGTTGTTTTGTTCGCACCAGGGTTTGAGCGGGGTTTCACCACCACTGGTTTGATATTCTTCTGTTTTGACCAGTGTTTCGCCAAGGAGGTACTGGCTCAGTGGATCGAGTTTGTCCAATAGCGATTGGGGTTGTACGCGGTAATCTATGGGGGCGAGCCATCTGTAGCCATATCCAAACATGATGACTTTGCGGGTCTGGTCGGAGAGGTTGACACCGCCGGCGTGATAGGTTCGGTTTTCAAAGATGAGACAGTCGCCGGGTTCGAGATGCGGTTCGAATGCGCCTTCTGGATCGCCATTTGGGGGAATGTCGAGGGGATCTCGCAAGAGATTACTGCCGGGCACGACGAGTGTGGCGCCCGCATTGGGTTCGGTGAGGTCCGTGAGGTAATAAGCGCATTTGAGCATGCCCCGAGGCGCCGCGTGTTGGAGGTCGTTGTTGAGGCGACCGTAATCGCGATGCCAGTTTGGCGCTCGGGCAAAATCAGGCGTGCCGGGCGGGTCGGGGTGTTTGTAAATCAGGTGTGAGGTGGTGAGGTGAAGATATGCGCCGAGGAATTGCACGACCATGGGAAAGATTGTAGGATGTGTGAGGAGTGGCAAAAAGGCATCGTCTAAGGCGATGCAGTTGCGAAAGCCATCGTAATATCCATTCTCGCGCGTTTGTCGGTTTGTTTTTTTGTCACTGCCGATGAGTCGGTCGCATGTTTCGAGCAAGTGTGCGACTGTTTTTTGATCGAGTGCCCGGCGCACGATCAAACAGCCATTTTCATCAAATTCCCGGATGGTTTCTTTGGGAAGGATATTCCAATTTGGGGTGGTCATTTTTGAGGTCCTTTTTGATCAGGTCTCAGATAAGTTGTGATCTGATTAGTTGCATAATTTCTTACACTTCTGTTTGATTTAGCCAATATTCCACGGGTGTTGAGAGAAACCGTTCGAGAGAAATCCCGCCCGGACCGACGATTAACATGCGACCTGGCTTGAAAGATTTGGAGAAAGATTCCATGCCGGGGAGCGAAGTAGTTGTGCGCCCGCTTTTTACTTCTATTGCCACGAGTTTCTTTCCTTTTCGCAAGACAAAATCTACTTCTCGGTTGCGCTCCCGCCAATAAAACACTTCACACATACCGCCAGCTGATGCGTTGATCAGGTGTGCGCCCACTGCAGACTCTGTTAAGCGTCCCCAAAATTCGCGGTCTGCAAAGGCTTCTGCCTGTGTCATGTCAGATAGCGCGGTTATCAGCGCTGTGTTGAAGACTTGAAACTTGGGACTTGATCCTCGGCGTCGCGCTGTGTCGCCTGCGTATTTATGCAATCCGGTTAGTACGCCAGCACCGGTAAGCAGGTCGAGGTAGTGGGCAAGTGTGGTTGTGTTCCCAGCATCCTGAAGTTGGCCTATCATTTTTGTGTAGGAAAGAATTTGTCCCGAATAGGCACAGCCCAGTTCAAATAGTCGCCGAAGCAATGCTGGTTTGTCAACGCGGGAAAGCAAAAGCACGTCGCGTGCGACGGTTGTTTCTATGAGAGAGTCTATGATGTAGCGTGACCAGCGGAGCGGTTGTTCTATCAATGGTGCGGCACCTGGATAGGCACCGTAAAAGAGATATTGGTTCAGATCCCATCCAAAGGCTGTCCGCATTTCAGAAAAGCTCCAATGCGGCATGTGCAGGGTTTCAAAACGTCCCGCAAGGCTTTCTGTCAGTCCATGCCCGATTAAAAGCGGGGCGGAGCCGAGTAATACGGTTTTTACCAATGTTCTTTTTCGGGTGTCTTCATCCCAAAGATACTTGACCGTTTCAGCCCAATGCGGAACTTTCTGTACTTCATCCAATACGAGTAAGGCGCCTTTTTCTGAACTGGCGGCAAGCAATCGCGCCTCTTCCCATTGGGATTCAAGCCATCCATTGTCGCGAAGTGTCGGCTCATCTGCACTGGCAAAGTGATATGGCAGTGTGCTCTGGTCTGCCACTTGCAATGCAAGGGTCGTTTTGCCGACCTGCCTCGCTCCCGATACGACCTGAATGAATCGCCGGGGTTCTTTTAACCGCCGCGCCAACTCCGCAGCCTGTGGTCTGATGAATATTTCTTTGCTCATAGCACTGAGTAATTTTACTCAATGTATTGAGTAAAATGTAATTTTGTAAGTTGAGTGTTTATTTCGAATATGGACATGGATAAAGTTAGCAAAGGGATAGTCAGATATTTTTGGCGAAGGCTGGAGAGTGAGCCATTAGATACAAGGGGGAGCGAATATTCTCATTTGTTTATCAAAGCAGATAGAGCGGCATCGGCTCTACCGCAGGATACCCATAGCTCAG
>JAPOXY010000214.1:25064-52595 GCA_026706845.1 Gemmatimonadota bacterium | reverse complement strand
GAGGGCTTCGGCAAAGCTGACGATGGGTTCGAGGTCAAATAGGTTGAGATTGGCCGGGCTGTGCTCGAACATGCGATGGCACAGGCGGTGGCTGGATTTGCTGCTTTGTGGGTTGAGCTTGCTATTGGGGTCTTTGTCCCGGCTGGTAAAATGCGCGAGAGACCAGTCGAGATCCGCTTTGAGTTGTGCGATGTGTTCTTCTTTTAAGACATTTTCGATAAATAGAAATCCGTCTCTGTTAAATTGTTCTACCCATTCGGAAATTTGATCTGCATCGAGTGGATAATTGGATTCAAAGCGCTGATTTTTTGATTTCATAATGGCCTCCAGCAGTCAAGCCTGCCCAACCACTAATAACGGCAAGGTATCCCGTATTTCGATCTGGCTGTCGCGAGACACTGTTTCGGTTTCTCCCGTGCATAGATGATAGATGCAAACAGGGCTGGTGTCGAGTGAAAAATCAAGGGTGTTGAGATCAAAAATAGCTCGGGCAGGTAGTACGAGTGCGAGTTGGCGATGGGTGTTGTTGAGATACAGGACGCGATTGTTTTCGCATATTTGTTCGGCGGGATCTGTAAAGGTGGTGCCGTGAACGGGGCTGTTGAGGAGCGTGTTGAGACAACGCAGGGTGTGAAAAGATGCGCGGGGGTTGCAGAGGGGGTCGAGCAATCCATGTGTGACATCCATTGTGCGGTCAAAGTCGGTGAGTGGATCGACAAATAGGCGTGCATCTGGTAGGCGGACAATGGCAAACGTGGCTTCGGCAATTCGGCGGGCGTTGGTGCTGTCGTTCTGCGTGTCTAATTCGAGTGAGATGTCGATGTGACCGATATTCGAGTAGTTGCGTTCGCTAAGGGATTGGATATAGGTCCAGGGCGATTCGGTGGGCGGTACGCGACAGATGACGCGCTGAAGGTGAATATCGGCGTTTTGGAGGGTCGCGTTCGGGCTCTCGAGTTCGTCGAGGTGATAACCCATTCGGGTTCGCAGGTGTTGTTTGCCGTGTACGCGTTCATTGGGGATGATCGGGCAAATAGAGAGTTCTGCGAGTCTTGTGCATTGGTCGAGTGTCTCGCAAACTTCATCGGATAGTTGCGCGGGATCAGATATCTGAATTTCCCAGTTCTGTATGAGATCGAGGTTGGCTTTGATGTGTTCGGGCAATGAGGCGATGCGCGGTTCGAGGAATGTGGCAATGGGCGTTATCCCTTCGGAGCAGAGCATTTTGAGGCGCGTGCGCTGAAAGGGATCTCGCAGGTCGCGCCAGGGAAAGCGCGCAAATTTGGCGCCGAGTTCTATACAGGCCAGAAGATGCTGGTCATTGCGCACTTTTTGACGTATGACAGAGGGATATGCAATTGGGACTTCCGAAATGGGCGTGATGGGGTGGCGAAGGGTGAGTCCAATGGGAGAAGATAGAGTGGCAGATGTGCAGGTGATGAGGCGGTCGCGGGCAGGGCGTTTTATTTTGCCTTTTGTGCGAATGAAGTGGATGTCGGTGTGATCGGCGCGTATGCGGAGGAGATAAAATCCCAACTTGCCCGTGTCATCTCGCCCTTGTTCGGGTGGGGGAGGGCTGGCGTAGAGATGGCCGAATCCCGGGCGCGTAAAGGATGTGGAGGGGGTGATAAGATAACGCGTTTTGCCGATTTTGTCGTAAAAGGGATAGTGTACGTGTGCCGCGAAGAGGAGTTCGATCCCGTATTTTTGAATCAATACGAGGAGGCGGTCTCGATCAGGTGGGCTGATATTGTCGTAGTGTCCCAATCCCGGCTCATTTTTATCCCAGAGATAGAGGGGGAGGTGAAAAAAGAGGAAGAGCCGCTGATTTTTATGTTTTTCAAGGTCGGATTCAAACCATTCCCACTGGCCGTCTGCTTCAGAGAGTTTTGAGTTGAGGATCTGAGAATTAAGTACGATAAAGTGACAGTTGTCGCGGTCAAAACTGTACCAGGAGGGGCCAAAGAGGTCGTGGAAGAACGCGAGCGATTCCGCGGTTGCCGCATGGGTGGGCATGGTGGGATCGGTTTTGTCGCCGATATCGTGATTGCCGGCGACATAGTGGGGAGAAATATTGCAGGCGCATATCTGATCGCGCGCTTCGAGCATCGCGCGTTTGAAGTCCGGCGTTTCGGGATATTCCTGGACGAGGTCGCCCATGTGGATGACAAAGTCTGCCCCAATATCTGCGACCTGTTGCAGGGCTGTGCCGGCGCGCTGGGTTTGCACGCGGCGCGATTCAAATTCGAGGGGGCGGTCGCCAACGTCAATCATGTAATGCGTGTCGGCAATGACCACGCATTCAAATTGAGCGGGGGGGAGGTGGGTTTTGTCGAAGATTATTCTTTTTCTGCCTTCCATTCGGCGATTTTTTCATCGGCTTTGCGGCGCAGTTCGCGTCCCTTGTCCGGGGTGGGGTCTTCTATGAGGCCATAGACCTGGCGGCCTTCGTGATCTTCGGGTAAGTATTCGGTAATGGGCATGCCTTCGGGGGTGACAAAGAGCAGGCAGTGACAGTATTTGAAGATTTTCATTTCGTCACAGGCGCAGACCCATTCGCGGCTGCGTTCGAGTTCGGCCTTTTTGTCGGGATAAAAGTTGCAGGGGCAAAGCGGACGGCCCAGTTCATCGATGTTTTCTGCAAGACCGCAGATGACTGTGTCGGCAACTTCTCGGGTCGGATGCGGCGATGTCCCGGTTTTCTCCCAGTATTTTTCCGTGTATATCTGCATTCTTTTGAGGCTTTTTTCTGAGGGTTCAGACATGACAATACCTCCAGTTTTGGGATCTTGTGTTTGGACTACAAGTGGCTGTTGAGATAATCCATAGATTTTCGGAGTTCTTCTCTAGCATCGCCCGGAGGGATGCTGCATTCAAAGCCGCAGTAATGCTCGTAGCCGATGTCGGACAGTGCTTTGAGCGGGGGACCAAAATCCGTGTGTCCATAGCCGGGTAAGATGCGATTGCTGTCGGCGAGATGCACATTGGCAATGTGTTTGCCCCCTGCGCGGATAGCTTCGGCGAGGTCGGCTTCTTCGATGCTCATGTGGAAGAGATCGGCCATGGTGGCGATAGATGGGCTGCCCACGGCTTCGCAGATTTCAACGCCCTGGGCTACCGTGCAGGGCCACCACTGTTCGTAGCGGTTCAGGGGTTCTATGATCAGAAGACTGTCGCACGCCTCGGCATGCGGTGCGATGTCTCGTTTGAGAATTTCGGTGAGGAGATTTTTTTCGAGTGTAGATGTGCTGTACAGGGGAGAAAGATCGGGAATGCGTTGGCCTCCACCCATTTTGATGCCGATAAGCGGTGGAAAAATCACGCCTACACCGCCGACTTCTGTACACAGAGTCAGGGCGTCGTTAATGGATTGTATGGCTGCGTTGCGTTCCTGGGGGCGCGCGTCAAGCAGACCTTTACCGCCCCGGGAAGAGCAGATATTGGGCACGATACCCGTCGCGTCTGACGCTGCTTTGATCTCATCTGCAAAATCTGCGGTGCTGCTATTGGTGATTTCAATGCCGGAAAAGCCGAGTTCTTTGAGGGTCTGGAATTTCTCCATCAGGGTGTTGCCAGGAGCCATGGGTTCGCGAAGAGAATATTTGATGGTCATAATCAGTCCTGTGGAAATTTATAGTAACGCATACAGACAATATACTGTCTTATGGATAAATAGCAAGTTCAGGGCGACTACGCTCTCGCACTTTCACTGCAATGAGAATTCTCTCGCAATGGCGCCTGCCGTTTATCCCAAGCACACCTGCGCGATTTCTCTCTAAGTTTCCCTCAGTTTTTTGAGTGCATATTCAGATTTCTGATTCTTCCAACCCTCTCATCTCGACCGAGACGCAGGAAAAAACCGGTTTTTTACATGATTGGCTCCTGAAAATCCATCTCCAGGCAGTAAACGGGAGATAAGTAGTTCTTTGGCACGTGTTTTGCTTGTGTCTGAGTGAAACAGTTTGCTCCCAACCTGACATAGGAGGTGTCAAGATGCTGCGATTTGTGATGGCGGTGCTGTTCTCTTTAATGCCAGGGGCTGCTCTGGCAGACGGAATAATTATCCCCGAACCGTGGGTGGAGCTTGCGATTGCGCGGCATCTGGTGAAAGTGCGTATCCAGGATCAGGCGGTAGTGACGGAGATTGATCAGTCTTTTCTAAATCTGGGAAGAGCTGGGGAAGTGGAGGGCACCTATATGTTTCCGATCCCTGAGGGAGCCGCGATTTCGGCTTTTTCGATGTTTGTAGATGGAAAGGCGCTCGCGGCAGAACTCCTCCCGGCGGATGAGGCGAGGCGGATTTATACGGAAATTGTGCGACAGCGGATCGATCCGGCCCTGCTGGAGTATGCTGGGCGAGGGGCTTATCGCGCCCGGATTTTCCCCATTGTAGCAGGAGTGGAAAAGCGGGTACAGTTGTCCTACAGCGAGGTCATTCGGGAGCGAAACGAGGTGCGAAAATATGTGTACCCACTAAATACAGAGAAATTCTCAGCACGTCCACTGAAGGTGGTATCGGTGCAGGTTGAGATCGCTTCTGAAGATCCGATCAAGAATGTGTATTCGCCTTCGCACCCCATTGAGGTTCAGCGGACAGACGACCACCATGTGACGGTGGTGTATTCGGACGAAGAGACCACGCCTAACACGGACTTTGTGCTCTATTACAGTGTGTCTCGGGATGACGTAGGAATGAATGCTTTGACGTACCGGGAGGCGGGACAGGATGGATTTTATATGCTTCTCGCAGCGCCCCGCGTGGAGGTACAGGCGGATCAGGCCGCAAAAAAACGGATTGCGCTGGTGCTGGACCGATCGGGCAGTATGAGGGGTGAAAAGATGGCACAGGCCCGGGAGGCTATGAAGTTTGTGCTGCGCAACCTGAATTCACAGGATGTGTTTAATATTTTTGATTATAGCACTCTGGTCGCGTCATTTGCTCCGGATATGCTGCTGGCAACCTCTGAAAATACTTCGGCTGCAATTGCTTATGTGAATATGCTGGATGCGGGTGGTGGTACCAATATTCACGAAGTACTGGTAGCGGCACTGAATCAGCTTAAGGGCGACGATTACCTGAATATGGTGCTGTTTATGACGGACGGGATCGCAACCGTCGGAGTGACGGAGAATGAAGAAATCCTGAAAGAGGTACAGACCCGCAATGCCCTGGCGGCGCGGATATTTGCATTTGGAGTGGGTTTTGACGTGAACACACACCTTTTGGATTTGCTGGGTAGCCAGAACCGAGGCACGTCAGCTTATGTCAAACCGGGAGAGGATATTGAGGCAGAGGTGTCGGCATTTTACACGCAGGTTAGCCATCCAGTGCTTTCGGAACTGAAGTTGACGTATGACGGGATATCCATAAGCGATATGTATCCACGGGTACTGCCGGATCTGTTCAAGGGGTCACAGATTGTTCAGTTTGGGCGGTATGCAGGCAGTGGGACAGCGCCTATCGAGCTCTCGGGCACGGCCAATGGAGAAAGGATGACCTTCTCTCGTCAAGTGGAGTTTCCCGGGGAGGCAGCAGAACACAACTTTCTTCCCCGGCTGTGGGCAACGCGAAAGATCGGTTTTTTGTTGAATCAGATCAGGTTGAATGGAGAGGTGAAGGAACTGGTTGACGAAATTGTGAGCCTGAGCCGCACGTATGGCATTATTACGCCCTATACGTCTTTTTTGATTGTGGAGGATGCGCCTCCGGGGCCGTTTGCGCTTCCAACCGGATTCACAGATCAGCAAGGGGCGGATGCAGTGGCGGCGTCCGAAGCCACACGTGACATGGCCGGGGCTGTGGCAGCACCCTCACCCAACGTGGTTTCCCGAGAAGGCGGCGTGCATACGGTGGGCATAAAGACGTTTTATTTGAGAGATGGCGTATGGAAAGATGCGGGTTATACTGAGGGAGAACCGGTTATTGAGTATCGGTTTGGCAGCGACCGGTATTTTGAGTTGCTGGATCAGTTTCCGGATATGGGACCTTACCTCGCGCTGGGTACGGACGTGATCGTCAAAAACCGCGGGGTTGTCTATCGGATTTGGGAACGGATAAATAGTCTGGATAAACACAGGATTGATTTTAGCGGCGATGGGCGTGTTGATTTCAGCGATTTTTTGCTCTTTGCCCAGGGGTATAGAAAGGCGGAAGGCGAAGCGGGTTATAACGCTGCATACGATCTGGATGGGAATAAATACGTTGATTTTCAAGATTTTATGATTTTTTCGTCGCTGTACGGGAGGCAATAAAGCTTTGCGACAGATGGAAGGCACAGAGAAGAGACCGGTCTGTGCATCGGCAGAATGGTTATTATCTGAAATCCTGTGAATAACAGGGCAAAATCTGCACCTCACTTTACACAAGGAGATTCTCCAATGAAGGCACTTTCTTTTCAACGGCCAGTGACTACAACCCTTCTCACGCTTTCAATCACGGTCCTGGCAATCCTCTTCCCGTCCCGTGTAACCTCCCAACTCATCGGGATTAAGTCGGTTCCCGTCGCGACGGGAGACCAGTTCCTGATCTATCCCTCGGCGAATCTGGCACTCGGGGGCGTATCAATCGCGATGAACGACCTCCTCCTCGATCCCTTCTCCAACCCGGCGAAGGGCGCGCGACTCGAGGAGACGCTGATTGTGGGATCTCCGACCTTCTATTTGATCTCCGACCACAATGGTGCAGGGCGCACAATTCCGATCACCTTTCTCGCGGGATCGGACAACTGGTTCGGGGGCGGCTCCTTCGCGCTCCAACAACTCATTGCCGCAGACCGCTGGAATTGGTGGGGTCCGAACACCGGGCAGCTGCTGCGCGACCACTCGGCCAGGAACCTCTATTTACACGGATTCTTCGGACGGATGCTCGGAGAGAGCGGGTTCTCCTTCGGCGGAAGCCTCTCCTGGGCCGGACTGGGTGCTCTCGATGGCGTCGAGCACCTTTACGCCTTCAGCGAACGGATCGAACAAGATGGCCATAGTGTGGATCTGCGCCTCGGCCTCCTCGGCGAATGGGAGAGCGGACGGTCTTTCGAGGTACTCCTTCTCCACAACCGCTTCGACATGACGCACGAGGTTCACTATCTGGATTGGATCTGGCATCAGGATCGGGAAATCGGAGAGGGGGTGTCGCGCATGGAACGAAATCTCGATCAGACGAACACATCGGGTCTCCATTTGGGCTTCGCCCAGCCCCTGACCAGGAGTGGATGGCGCTTCGGAGTCGCGACGACCGTGAACCGGAAGTTGCATCCCAAGATCCCGAACTACGAGATCCAGAACATCCCCCGGGATCCGGGCGATTCCTGGGCGTATGACTTTGGCGTGGGTATTGCCAAGACCGGGGAGAGGGCGACCTATGGGATCGACCTCGTCCTGGAGCCGATCTCGAGCTACACGTGGGCCGATGCCGCGAGCGACACGGTCGGATCCATCGGCAATCTGGTCCGAGCGGGCGAGAAGACGGTAGAGAACGAGTTCTCCTTCTTGAACGCGAGAATCCGGATGGGCATTGGACACGACTTCGGCTGGGGCGGGTTCCAACTCGGTCTGCAGATGCGCTCCATAAGGTACGACCTGACCCAAACCAGCCACATCAAATGCTCGACACGGAACCAGAGGGAGAGCTGGATGGAATGGACCCCGAGTTGGGGGCTCCACTTCGGGATGGCCGAGTTCGATCTGCGCTACAAGGGACGGCTGATCACGGGAACGGGCCGACCGGGAGTGGCAATGACCGGCATGGCGGAACTTGCTGCGGACGCCGACTTCCTCCCCGCGCCCGAAGGTCCATTGACGTTACGAGATGCCTGGGTAATGACCCACCAAATCTCGGTGTCGATGCCGATCTGGTAGGCCAGTTCGGAACCCATCCGGCAGATCAAACGTTGACAAAACAGGCCCTGTGATGCCATATTACGGGCATGGGGAGGAAGGTGCATCTGGGATGCAGAATCCGGAGTATTTTTGATGGTTTCGCGAGGAGGCAAAAGGTTACCGTCTCTACACAGGGGCCGCATTGGCCGCAGGCTGGTTGTGACATTTGTTGTTTTCGTATTTCTTGTGGTCGGTAGCACGGGTTGGATATTATATCGTCTCACACGCAATAGCCTCGAGCGCCAGATGAGCGACCAACTGCTTGCTATCGCGCAACTTTCGGCGGCGGGTATTGATGGAGATGCGGTGCGCCACTTGCGTTCGGGGTTTGAGGGGGGCAATCTTCACGCGCGGTTGAGAGCAAAGCTGGTCAGGTATCGAGACCTGGTCGGCGCCCGGCGGATTTACGTGTTTGACCATCAGGGACAGAGCCTGCTGGACACGGCGCCCGACGTGCCGATTGGGAGGGAATATACGCGGCTGCGGGTAGATCGGGAGGAATTGGCCGATGTCTGGCGAGGGCAGGTGTCGCATTCGATTTTGTTTCAGGATAAATCAGGTGTTTATTTTCAATCCGGTTACGCGCCTGTTTATGCCGGAGAGGAAGTTGTGGCAGCGGTTGGCGTGGATATTGGGGCCGGATTTGTCGAGGCGATTCGAGCAGTTCAGCGTTCTGTGCTGATTTTTGGAGGGGTGAGCGTGGTGTTGACCATAGCGATCGGTTTGGTTCTCGCCCGCACCCTGACCGGGCCGATTCATCGCCTGGTCAACTCTGCACAGGCCATCGGCGAGGGCGACCTCGAGCGACCAGTGGACCGGTCTGCCGGGGATGAACTGGGTTATTTGGGCCAGACCATGGAGGAAATGCGACTGAAGATACTGGACCGCGATGAGCACTTGCGGCAGATGCTGGCGGGCGTGGCGCACGAAATTCGCAATCCTCTGGGCGGGATTGAGATTTATACGGGTTTGATTGCAAGCGATCTACCGGATGGCGACGCGCGCAAGGCCCACATTCAGAAGGTGATCGGAGAGGTGCGCACACTCAATCGGGTGATTTCCGAATTTCTGGACTTTGCCCGACCTTCAGTTGTGCAACCAGTGGAAGCAGATGTTGCTCGGCTTGTGGAAGAGGTTGTTTTTTTGCTCAGTCCAGAGATGGACGAGGCAGGGGTACAGTGCATAAGGGAGATTCCACAGGGACTGAAAGTATTTGTAGATGTTGACCAGTTCAAACGCGCGCTGGTCAATCTGGTAAAGAATGGCGTTCAAGCGATGCCAGAAGGAGGCGTGTTGCGGTTGACAGGTGAAAAAGAGAATGGAAACACGGTCATCAGAGTGGCCGATACGGGTGTGGGCATGGATAGCGCCGTAATCGAGCGCCTGTTCGAACCTTTTTTTACAACGGGAGAGGGTGGTTCCGGTTTGGGTATGGCCATTGTGCAGAAAACAGTGAAGGAGAATGGAGGAACTGTTGGCGTTGAAAGCCAGGTAGGCAGGGGCACTGTATTTGAGGTGGTTTTGCCAGGTAGTCAGAATGACAGATATTTGCGAGAAAGGAAACGAGAGTGAGTCTGGTTCTGGTGATCGATGATAACGAGACGATGCGCAGTGGGATGGCACTTTTGCTTGAACGGATGGGGCACGACGTGACGGCAGCTTCGGGCGGGGTGGAGGGGTTGAGGCAGATGAAAGCGAGGCCTTTTGATCTGGTGATTACGGATTACAAGATGGAGGACATGGACGGGCTGGAAGTACTCGACGCTGTGCGGCGGGATTATGCCGATACGGATGTGGTGGTCATTACGGCCTATGGCACAATCGATGTGGCGGTCGAAGCCATGAGAAAAGGGGCGGCAGATTTTGTCGTTAAAGCCGATGCATTGTACGATGTGTTGCGGCTGAGGGTGGAGAAGGTGCTGAAGCATCGGGAATTGCGTCAGTCGAGGGATCGCCTGGACGAAGAGAACCAGTATTTACGGGACGAGATCGGTGTACGGTTTAATTTTGGGGAGATGGTGGGCCGATCCAGGCCTATGAAAACGGTGTATGAGATGGTTGAAAAGGTGGCGGAAACGGATTCTGCAGTGCTGGTTTACGGCGAGAGTGGAACCGGTAAGGAACTGGTTGCCAGAGCGATTCATCGCAGAAGCGCCCGGCGGGAAGGGCCGTTTGTAAAGGTGAATTGCGGGTCACTGCCGAGAGAACTGGTTCAAAGCGAATTGTTCGGCCATGAAAAGGGTGCATTTACCGGAGCAATTCGTCAAAAAAAGGGCAAGTTTGAGCTGGCTGAAGGCGGTACGATTTTTCTCGATGAGATCGGGGATTTGCCCCTTGAGGCTCAGGTGAATATTCTGAGGGTGTTACAGACGAAGGAGTACGATCGGGTGGGGGGAGAAGAGACGATTCATGCGGATGTACGTGTGATTGCAGCCACACATCGAGTGTTGAGAGAAATGGTGGCCGAGGGCGCTTTTCGAGAGGACCTTTTTTATCGGTTGGAGGTGATTCCGATCCGCCTGGTCCCGTTGAGGGATCGGAAGGCGGACATTCCGGATCTGGTGGAACACTTTTTGCATAAGAAATGTGAAGAGATGAACCGGCCCTTGAAACGATTGACAGACCGGGCGATGGCTGCGATGGCGTCCTATACCTGGCCCGGCAATGTGCGGGAACTGGAGAATGTGGTTGAGCGTACCCTTGTGCTGGCCGACGGCAATGTCGTGGATGTGAATGACCTGCCGCTGGATGTGGAGGCGTCACGAGCAGAGGTTTCCGCTGAGGAGCTTGAGGATAGCGCGATTCCTTTGACCCACAGGCTGGAAGATTTGGAGCGGCAACTGATTGAACAGGCACTGGAACAGGCCGGAGGGGTTAAAACGAAGGCGGCGGAGATGCTGGGTATCAAAACCAGCGCATTTTATTATAAACTGGACAAATACGGGCTGACATAAAGGGCGGTTTTCGTAGATCAGGGTAGGGGATAATCGTTATGAGAATTGTGATGAGATACGTCTATAGATGTTTATTTTTCTACAGTTTAGTTTGGAGCTTGTCGTTTTCAGCGTCGGCCGAATCGCTCGACAGCCTGCAGACCGAGCACACGCGGTTGGAAGAGGTTAGGGATTCTTTGCTCACACAACGGGCGACCCTGGCGGCCAGACTGGACACGCTGGCAAACCAGATCTACCGTTTGAAGCGCGCCGATACTGGGGGCGTTGCGGAGAGACTCCAGCAGGCGCTGAGGCAAACACTGGAACTCGCGGATCGTATTGAGCGGGTTGACATGGCCTTTGAAGCGGTGCGGACTGCATTGTCCCACCTGCGGCAAAAACTGCGAGCGCACTATGATCGAGAGATCGGCGCAGCCATTGCAGCGCTGGAGAAAGGGCCGGATGCCGATAGGGCTGGCCGGTTGAGAGCCTTGCAGCGGGCGCGGGGCGCACTGGAGGAAGGAGGGATGGAAATTCGTCTGGCAGAGGCGCAGATGCTGGTGGTGCGGGAGGATGACGGACCAGATGAGATTCGCCAGAAAGCCGACCTGATGGAGGATATGGCGGCTCAAACACGGGTGAAATCAGATGCGGTGGTGCAGTGGATAAAACGGTTGGAGGAAGAGCGCAGATTGCGGATACGGATGGCCACATTGAGAGGGGAGTTGGATTTTTTTGATGAGGCTGTGCTCGAAGGGCGTTCTCTGTCACCCGGGCAGGCAGTCGAGGGAACGGGTGGTGTGTTGCTCGATGAGGCGGGCCCGGCACCAGAAAATGCGTTGCCCGATGCGATGGCAGCAGCAGGGGTGACGGACGAACGATCGGGGTCCGACGACGCAACAGAGATAGTGGAGCCCGGTTCTACGACAGAGCGCGTCTTTGTGGTCGGGCGAGAGATTGGCGTGCCGTACGCACAGACTCCGCCAGAGGTGCTTTCCTCGGATGATCTGGTTTCGGAGATTGCGCGATTAAAGGGACTACAGAAGGCTCTGACGACCCGCGAACAAGCGCTGAAACAGCGTGCAGAGGCATTTCGGAAACATCTGCAGCGGATGCTGGAGGAGGGATTTTGAAGTGCCGGAGAGCATGCGGGGCTGTGCTCGGTGTCACGGTGATGTTGTGTGCCTTAGGCGTCGGATGGTCGGCGGAGACCCGCATTGAGGCGGGCATGGCCTATGATAACAATCTGTTTGAGGCACCGGTTGATCCGCAGTCCGGCTGGATCAGCCGGTTTTACTTTGCGTATGCGGGTGATTTGCGCAAGCGTCCCCGGAGTTCTGTTTGGCTGCGGTATCAGGTAGGTGCCAAACGATTCTGGACTGCGGAGCGATCAATGTCCGGAAAATTCGGCGCAGTGTTGACCAACCACTTGAACGTAACCGCGTCCTCGCGCGTGGGGCGCCGGGTGAGGCTGGCAGGCAGCGGCGTGTTAAAAGTAAAGATTGTAAACCGGGTCCCGGGGGAAGAAGGATATTTGCGCGGCGCTTTAGAAGGACGTCTCCAATATGTTTTTGGACAGGGGTTTACAAGCGATCTGTATCATCGCTTTGGAGGACATGATTCTCGGGATATGCGATTGCCAGAGGTGATTTCGAACGAAGTGGGTGCGGGTATCCAGTACGGGAAATCCCGGCGATTTCGAGCCCGATTGACAGGGATCTGGCGGTGGTTGGATTACAATCGCGCGGCTCTGGCGGTTGACGCAGGAGGCAGGATAGGTGAATTGAGTTTTGCGCAATCGGATCTTTTGCGCGAGATTTCGGCAGGCATACAGCTTTATCGTGGGGTGCTCGTTGATCTCGTCTATGGATTTCTCCACAATACATCCAACAGCTACGGATATAGCTTTAAAGCGCACCGGATGCAGGTGCTTCTGGTGCGACACCTGGGTTTCCAGTTCGATGCGCAGATGCTGGCAAACCTCCAGTTCCGCAGGTATGATGATCCGCTGGTGCCACTGCCCGGTTGGGATTCGGAGGTGGATGAATACGAACAGACGCTTTTGGTACTGAAGTTGTCCCGGCAGTTGACGAACCGGCTGGATCTCTCATTGCAATACGGATTTTCCCGCAACGGCGCCCGCCGAACCGGCGGTTTTTATCGCAAGCATACCAGCGCGATTTCCGTGGCGATTTCCCTCTAAGTTCCCTCAGTATCCGGGTTATGCTCTTGCGGCTTCCCAACCTTTTTTTATCACTTTTTCCAGTTCGCCCACTGTTTCGGCATAGCGAATGTCTTCCGCGGCATTGACGTTTTCCGCCGCATCTTCCCGATGGTCGTAAAGCTCTCGTGCTTTTACCTCTCCTGTATCTTTCGATTGCCATTCTGTGTAGCGGAAGTCGTCGGTTTTGATGGTGTAGCCCATCACGCCCGAGCGTGGATACTGGCTAAAAGCCGCCTGTTTCCAGGTCCTGTCGGGTTCCTCCATCAAGGGAACAAAGCTCTGGCCCTCGAGATGATCGGGTAGCGGCAGATCGCACAGGTCGCATAGCGATGGGTACATATCGACAAATTCCGTAAGACCAGATGCTTTTGCGCCCGCCTTGCCGCGTTCTGGCGAACGGACAATCATTGGGGCATGTGTGTCGATGTCGAAGTTCGTGTGCTTGCACCAGCTGCCGTGTTCGCCGAGTTTCCAGCCGTGATCTCCCCACAGGATTACAACGGTGTTCTCTTTGAGGCCGAGTCGTTCGACTTCGTCGAGTACGCGCCCGACCTGCGCGTCCATATACGAGACACACGCGCAGTAGCCGTGGACCAATGTGCGCGATAGGTCCTCGGGTATCGGTCCCTCCCTGGGCATTCCAAAGTAGCTGCGAAGCTCGCCGAATTCAGTTAGAGAATATTCGGTGACGTTCTCCGGTGCGCTGGTATTCAGGGCGAGTGGCAATGCTTCCCGATCATAAACATCCCAGTGGTGCTTTGGGGCGTTGAAGGGCAGATGGGGTTTGTGAAAGCCCACGGCGAGGAAGAAGGGTTGATCGCGCAATTCGTTGAGCGTTTTGATGGCGTGATCGGCGTCCTTGCCGTCGTGATAGGCATTGTCTGGAACGTCTGCGGCCTCGAAAGCCGGTCCCAGACCCCGTCGCGTGGATCCTGTAGCAGCCATCTGTACATCTGTCCGCTCAATCACTTCCATCGCTTCATCCGTCAGGTAGCCCCGTCCCTTCCAATCACCTGTTGAGACGTGTGGTTCTGCTGACCATCCTTGCAGATCATCGCTTCTGTGGTGGTAGATTTTTCCGATGGAGCGCGTTTCGTAGCCGTGCTGCTTGAAGTGCTGTGGTAGCGAGAGGACATCGGGCATCACGGACCGCAAGGGGGTCTGTAAATCGTAAATTGTGGTCGTATCCGGGCGGCAGCCGCTCAGGACGCTCGATCGAGAAGGCGCGCATACGGCTTGCTGGCAGTAGGCCCGCTCGAATAGGACGCCCTCTGCGGCCAATTGGTCGATGTTTGGCGACTGTACAAAATCCTGACCGTAACAACCGAGTTGAGGACGAAGATCATCCACGGCGATGAATAGCACGTTCATTTTGTTCACATTTCCTCCCACAGACGTTGGATTTTTCATTTTGATTGAGGAGACGCAGGGCAATATAAGGGGCTGAATATAAAAATCAAGCCACACAATAGATCAAAGGTTGACAAGACAAGTTCTGTGATACCATATTACAAACATGGGATTTGCGATTTTGAATACTATATCAGGAGGGTATCATGGCGCAGGATACTGTACGAGAGGTTACGACGGGTACGCTTCCCCATAGAGTCTTGGGCAAGACCGGGGAGCGGGTGCCCATTTTGGGATATGGATCTGCTCCTGGCGGGATGGGACTTTCAGACGAGGACGCCATTGCGCTTTGCCATAAGGTGATTGATCTGGGGGTGACGTATATCGATACAGCGCCCGGATATGGTCGCGCACATGTTCAACTGGGGCAGGTGATGGCGGAGCGGCGAGATGAGGTGTTTTTGGTGACCAAGACAGCGGCGGATGAAGCGGAACAAGCTCTGAAGATATTGGAGAATGGGCTGAAAGATTTACAGACAGATCACGTGGATCTGGTTTATGTGCATTCGATGGGCCGTAGAGATGTAGATCGGGTGCTGGCTCCCGACGGTGCGCTGGCAGGGCTGCGGGAAGCCCAGCGGCGGGGCTGGACGCGATTTATAGGGGTGACAGCGCACAATGCACCCTGGAGGACCGCTCGTGTGTTGCGGGAGGCGGATATAGATGTGGTGATGCTCGCCATAAATCTCGCGGATCGCTATACTTATAATTTTGAGAATGAGGTGTTGCCTCTGGCGTATGAGCAGAATGTGGGCGTGGCGGCAATGAAGGTTTATGGCGGGGCGCAGGGAATGACGTATCAAACGCCCAGGACTTCGGCTTTGGCCGCGCATGGATCGCACGATCACGAGTTGGCTCTGCGTTACGCGCTGGGATTGCCCGGTGTTTGCACGGCTGTGATCGGCATGTTTTCGGAGGCAGAGCTTGTGCAGAACTTGGAGTGGGCGCGGCGTTTTACACCTCTGAATGCAGCGGATGGTATTGCTCTTGAGGCTCTTGGTCGGGAGATTGCGGCGGATTGGGGACCGCATTACGGTGCAGTGGAGTAGGGTGAAAAATGGCTGAAATCAAAAGGAAACTCTTTCCATCATCTGAGTTGGCCGAGGATAGCCTGCGCTGGACTGTCGTGGTGCTTTTCTCGGCCACCTTGGTTTTTGCCTGTGTTGCCGCAACGTTTTTGGAGTTCAAATCTCGTTCTGCACATATGGCGATGGCGAATCTGCCTCTGGCGGTGTTGTTGCCCTTTGTGGCATGGCTTCTGGTGAATGCTTTTTTGAAGCGGTTTCTGCCCCGCCTGTCTATGACTTCCGCGGAGTTGAGGTTGGCGTTGAGCATGCTCTGGGTGGGGGGATCGTTTGCGGGATATAACTGGATTACGCAGTGGGTGGGCGCAATGGCGGCACCGAGATATTATGCGTCGCCCGAGAACCGGTGGCAGGAGTTGATTTTTGACTATTTGCCCTGGTGGATGTTTCCCTCGAATTTTCCAGGGGTAACAGAGGGCTTTTTTCTGGGGCTGGAGGAAGGTGCGGCAGTGCCGTGGGGGGCGTGGATAGCTCCGATCTTTTGGGCGATGTCCGCCGGGTTGGCGATGACGGCTATTGGGCTGGGTTTGACGGCGGTGTTCCAGAAGCAGTGGGTTCGGCACGAACGGCTGACGTATCCACTGGCACAGGTTCCGCTCGATTTGACGGAGGGGTTCGACGGCAAGCGCGGCTGGCCGCCTTTTATGCGGAAC
Organism: Gemmatimonadota bacterium; assembly: GCA_026706845.1. Classification (NCBI taxonomy): domain Bacteria; kingdom Pseudomonadati; phylum Gemmatimonadota; species Gemmatimonadota bacterium. Next base: position 36,415 of record JAPOXY010000214.1, on the reverse strand, counting down.
TGGCTGTTCTGGGTGGGGTTTGCCGTGGCTGCTCTCCCTTTGTTGTGGAATCTGATCGAATACTGGACGCCGGGTTTTCCCAGGCTGGCGATTTTCGACCCTTATTATGGTCCCAGAGGTCCCAGAGGTGCTGTATTGTCGCGTTATTTGTCGCCGTTCTCCTATCGAATTTTGCCCCCTGTGCTGGGGTTCACATTTTTGTGCGATCTGAATATCCTGTTTAGCATCTGGTCTTTGTGGCTGGCCGGGCAGGTGGGGCTTTACGGGATGTCCAGGGTTGGGTTTTCCGTGGGTTTGGCCGGGCAAGAGGCTAAACCCACGGCAATTTTGGGCCTGTTTACCCATGGTGTGAGCATGGGGTTGGCGATCTGGGCAATTTGGGTTGCTCGCGGTCATCTGCGAAAGGTTTTCAGGCAGGTGTTACGCACACCTGTAGGCGGGGAGGCGGAAACCGCGATTTTGTCTCCCCGATTAGCTGTGTGTGGAATTTTGGGTGGTGGCATTTATATGGTTTTCTGGCTGTATAGCGCGGGTTATAGCGCGGGGATTGGGCTGGTCTGGCTGTTGCTTTTCTGGGCGAGTATTCTGGTGGTGATGAAGTTTTTGGCAGCGAGTGGATTTGCGTATCTGTTTCCGAGTTTCGGTACGTCGATTCTGGATATGACAGTGGGCGCCAGCCAGATGCAGGAATCTACACTGGTGGGCCTTCGGCTTGTGAATTGGCGTTTGCTGGCGGGCTGGCGTTTGCCGGCAGCATTGCCCCATGTGGAACGCCTGGTGAGGCCGGCAAAGCGGGTTGGTTGGGTGGTGATTGGGAGCCTGGTGCTGGGGATGCTGGCGGCAATTATTTACACAGTTGCCATTTGCTATGAATCGGGGGGGAGCACTTTCCGCACATGGTCTCTGGTGGGCGCGCCAGTGGGGATGTACGAGGGTATTGCCAAGGCGGTTGCAGAGACGAACCCTACGGTGACCGATCCGGAAAAAATTGGCGTGTGGGTTCTGGGCGGTGTGATCGCGGGAATTATTCAGGTGATGCAGAGTCGGTTTTCCTGGTGGCCGTTTCATCCGCTGGGTGTGATGCTGATGTCGAGCGGTTATGTTCGGCTCTATGTGCTGGATATTTTTCTGGTGTGGCTGAGCAAATTGCTGGTTCTCAGTTTTGGGGGTATTTCACTTTACCGAAGGGTTAAGCCGTGTTGTTATGGGCTGATTGTGGGATATGTGTTCGCTGTGGGAAGTTCTTTTTTGATTGATTTGATCTGGTTTCCAGAAGGCGGACATTATATCCACGGGTACTAGGGCGTCACTCCTGAGAGAGGTGTGGCAGATAGCCTTGTTGCTGGAGGATTTGAATCAGAGATTCGGGTTTTGCCGCATTGTTGAGGGTTGCGGTGGTTGGAGAAATGCGGTCGTCTAATGCCTGGGCAATGCGGGGCTGGGCGTAGAGTTCGTCGAGCAATTCGCGCGTGGCGGTTTTGACACGTCCGCTGGTGGGAATGACTTCGATTTCGCCATATCTATCGTCACATTCGGCGATTAAAGTATCGACCATGTCTGGCAGGCTGCTCTTGCTGTGCAGCGTCAAAAATGTGCGTATCTCGTCTCCTGACAAGCCGCGTGCGAATGCGCGGCGAATTGAGTCGCGGGAGAGATGGAAACACGCCATCACATCCTGTGTTTTGAGGTCACCCAGGACGCATAGCCTGAGATAGTGCGTGCAGGGGAGGTCTGGTGGTGATAGAACTTCAAAATTGGGCTGTACAACAAATTTTGCATCTGAATTTTGCAGGGATATTTGTTCGGTCAGCGCATCGTCATGCGTGTCGTGCAACAGGGCGTAGCCCGCAGGGGTGATCTGAAAGGCCGCCCCTTTGCTTTGCTGCAATGGTGTGGAGAAATCGGGGAAGTTCCCCACGCGAACAACGCCCATATAGGTGAGCGCACCTGTTATGGTGCGGCGCAGCAATTCATCGGCGGTGGTTCCGGTATGGGATGGGTCTTTGGCAAAATGCCGAAAAGGCTCTGAAAGTCTCGTCAGAAATTGATAATACGATGGGTACCTTATCCATGTGTCGGTGGGACAATGCCGAAGACTTCGCACGATTTCACTGCGGATATTCTTGAGTACTTGCATCCGGGCACTGGTGGCTTTGGTGCGATCGGAAGACCACTCATTCCACCGCTCGCTGTGAAACCAGAATTCAAAGCACGCCTTGCGGATGTCGATGATTTGCCCTACTCGGGTGCCGGCATCTGAGGCGGTATGCCAGGCTGTATCATGGGGTTTTACCAGTCCCGTTGTTTCGGCAAAGAGCGTGAGAAATTCAATATAGCCCGGGTCTTCCTGGATATGGCAGTATTTGTGTGCATCGCGCAAATCGTTTTTGGATATGCCACCGTGTTTGAGCCTGCGGGGCAAGCGTTGTGCAACAATGCCGAGTAGTGTGGTCAGGTCCCGGATGAGAAAGGCGGTATTTTCGCGTATCGCGGTGGGAGCGATGGAGGTTTCGAGGATGGTTTCGAGGCTGCTTTCGAGTTGTCCCCCCTGGGATCGGACGATTTTGGACAGGGCAGTGCAAAGGTCTGAAGCGAGACATATCGCGGCGTTGGGGGCGTGAAGATTGCTGTGCGGCGCATAAAAGATCGGCATTTTCCAGAGCATGTCTTCCAATTCGCGGACTGCGGCTTCCCCCAATTTGTCGGCGACTTCGCTGCGCGTGATCGCGTTGGCGGGGAGGAACAAATCGAAGATGGCGCGGCGGTCTTCGCTGAGTGTGTTGAGGTAGGCATGCAGTGTTTTTGTATCGAGCAGGGCTTCTTTTATGGCGTTGGATACGATGGGTTTGCGCGTATCTGAAAGGTTCAGGCCAATTTGACCTGCAAAGGCCCGGAGCAAACCCACAGAGACGGGTTTCATGACGGCGAGCAACCGACCCTGATCTGAGTCGGGAATCGGGATGGATTTGAGGAGCGATTCGGGAATGCCGATTAGAATGTCTGGATCACCCAGTGTATGTGCGTCTCGAAATACGAGGCCGATCAGGTCAATGAGTTGTGCATGGAGGCGGGGAAGAAATCCGTTGGCAAATTTTTCAACGGCTTCGATTTCTAAAAGCTCGCCCCCTTCAGCGGCAAGGGTCTGTACCATTGCGCGTTGTTCCGGTGATAGGGAACTGAGGCGTTTGGCTATGTGCTCTGGGTCGGGGAGTATGCGGCAAAGCGCGTCGGCGAGGATGGTTTTGTTGCTGCCGGTGGGATCAATACCCACATCGCGGGCGAGTTGACAGAGCGTGCTGAACGGATATTGTGTGAGCGCGGCGCGTAGTTTCATGATGGACACAGTAAAAATAAGACACTTACAAAACTGTAAGTGCCTAAAAAAAAGTGGAGCCGAGCGGGATCGAACCGCCGACCTTTTGACTGCCAGTCAAACGCTCTCCCAGTTGAGCTACGGCCCCACATCTATACGCGATTAAGGGTAACAAAATGGGGTGGGTCTGTCAAGCAAAAAGCCGATTCAGACTATGCGTTTTCTTCGCTGATGTATTCGCTAAAAAATTCCTCTTCGTTGAGGATTGCGATATTTAGCTGCTCGGCTTTTTCGAGTTTGGAGCCTGCCTTTTCCCCTGCGATGACGAGGGTGGTTTTGCCGCTGACGCTGGAGGTGGGTTTGCCGCCGAGGGCGCGGATGAGGTCCTGGGCTTGTTGACGGCCCCAGCGGGTGAAGGTGCCGGTAACGACTACTATTTCGTCGGCGAGGGGTTTGGGACCTGCGTCGGCAGGCGCTTCGGATTCGAGATTGATGCCTGCTGCGCGGAGTTTTTCGACGATGGCCCAGTTGCTGTCGATGTTGAGGTATGCGTGGATGCTTTCTGCTATGGCGGCGCCTATTTCGTGTACGGCTTCGATTTCTTCGGGCTGTGTATCGCGCAAGCGGTCAATGCCGTGGAAGTTGTCGGATAGCACGCGCGCAACTGTGGCTCCTATGTGGCGAATGCCCAGGGCGAAGAGTACGCGATGAAATGGTTGTTGTTTGCTCGCTTCGAGCGCGTCGAGGACGTTTTGGGCTGATTTTTCTGCCATGCGTTCGAGGCCCGCGAGTTGCTCTAATTTGAGATTGTAGAGATCGCCGACATCGCGGACGAGTTCGTTATCGACATCGACGAGTTGGTCAACGAGGGCAGTCCCCAGGCCCTCGATGTCCATTGCGGTGCGCGAGGCAAAGTGACGGATATTGCCTTTGAGTTGCGCGGGGCATTGGGAATCGTCGCAGCGGATGGCGACTTCGGATTCGTCTTTAATGAGGGGGGTGTCGCAGACGGGGCAGTTTTTTGGGAATTCGAATGCGATGGCGTCTTTTGCACGTTTGGCCTCGACCACGCGCACGACTTTGGGGATGACGTCGCCGCCTTTTTCGAGGATGACTGTATCGCCTTCCCGGATGTCTTTGCGCTCGATTTCTTCGGCGTTGTGCAATGTGGCGCGGCTGACTGTGGTGCCCGCCAATTGCACGGGTTCGAGATTTGCCACCGGGGTGATTACGCCTGTGCGTCCGACTTGAAGGGTAATCTTTTTGAGCACGGTTTCGGCCTGTTCGGCTGAGTATTTGTAGGAGATTGCCCAGCGGGGACTTTTGGATGTGGCGCCGAGTTTGTTTTGTTGTGCCAGGCTGTTGACTTTGATGACGATGCCGTCGATGTCATAGGGCAAATCCGGGCGTTTTTCCTGCCATTCACGTGCCTGGGCTATGATGTCGTCAATATTGTCGCACAGGGTGCGGTTGGCGTTGACGGGCAGGCCCAGGCGTTCGAGATAGGAGAGGTTTTCGCCATGGGTTGGTAGCTGTATGGCGGGCGAGCGAAAAGAGTACGCGAAAAAGCTCAGGCGGCGCTCGGCTACCTGTTGTGCGTCTTGTAATTTGAGGGAGCCGGATGTTGCGTTGCGCGGATTGGCGAAGGGGTTTTCCTCGTTTTTTTCGCGCTGGACGTTGATTGCGTCAAAGGTGTTGTGATCGAGATAGACTTCGCCGCGGATTTCGCAGTAGGGTACGAGGTTACTGAATAACCCTATTTCCGCACAGGCTTTGAGGCGGATGGGTATGGATCTGATGGTTTTGACATTGGGCGTTATGTCTTCGCCCTGTGTGCCATTGCCGCGGGTGACGCCGCGGGTGAGCAGGCCGTTTTCATAGATCAAACTCAGGGCAACGCCGTCGATTTTGAGTTCGGCGACATATTGCAATTCTTCGTCGGGCAGTTCGCGGCGGATGCGGTCTTCAAAGTCTCTGAGTTCGTCTTCCGAATAGGTGTTGTCCAGGCTGAGCATGGGGATGTCGTGCTGCACGGTTGGAAATTCTCGGGTGAGGTCAGAGGTTACGCGCTGTGTAGGAGAATCGGGTTGGATCAAATCGGGATGTCGCGCTTCCAGGTCGCTCAGTTCGCGCAGGAGTGTGTCATATTCCCGGTCAGAAATTACGGGATCATTGAGCACGGCGTATCGGTAGTTGTGTTCGTTGAGTTGTTCAACGAGTTGTGCAATGCGGTTGGTGGGGGTCATAAAAAAGGAACTCGGGCATTAGGGGTTGGTCAGGTCCAAAGCGATAGATTCTCCCGATCTTTTTCCCAGTGGGCGGGGTTGTCCAATTCAATGCTGCATTTAGTATAGCCAATTTTGTCCGCATATTCAAGGTGGGCGCAATGTTTACCCACCAATAATCTTCGCCAGCAACCCACGTTAGTTCTCAAGAAAAAAGAAAAGCGGCGAGTCCCAGTAGCATGCCCGCTTTGAGCAGCTTGTTCAGGTATCCGAGTGTGTCTTTTTGCCAGAGGCGGATGAGGACAAAGATGAGCAAAAGGTTGAGGAGGACAATCAGGCAGAGATAAATCGAGCTGTAAATGCCCAGGAGCGCGGGCAATGGAGTTGCGATGATGAGGATTGCAAAGATGCCGGTGATCAGAATGCGCGCGGTATTTTCGCCCCAGGAGATGGGCACGGTGCCGCCGGATAACTGGCGGTCGCCCGCGCTGTCTTCAAGGTCTTTGAGAAGTTCGCGACCCAGGTGAAACAGAAAGGCAAAGCCCGCAATGAGATAGGGGGCAGATATAACCTGGACGGCTGCGCCGCCATATAGAAATGCCAGGCCGCCGAGCGTACTTACCGTGAGATTGCCGATGAGAGGTACGCGTTTGAGATAGGTATTGTAAAGGGTCAGACTTGTGATGGCGATGAGGGCAATGGCGAGGGCAGCCGTTGGCAAAGGGAGGGCGAGGAGAATGCCCGCGAGGAGGAAAATACCCATTTCTATACGCGCGATGCCAGGGGATAAACGCCCTGAAGGGAGTGGGCGATGCGGTTTGTTTATGCGGTCTTCGGTTATGCCACACAGGTCATTGAGCGCGTTGCCCCCTGCTGTGATGAGGGCGGCGGACAGCGCGGCAAAAATCAGGGGTTCGGTGATCCTGTGAATTCCCAGCCAGCCGCCGAGGAGTACAGAGGCAAAGGTTATGAGACAATTAATCGGGCGAGAGAGTTCAATTGCGGCGTAAAATTTGGTCTTGCTGAAGGGCATGTTTTTCAGACTTCTTCAAAGACATCGTCTGCGTCTCGAATGGTGTAGCGATAGCCCTGTTCGGTGAGGAAGGTCTGGCGGTTTCGGGCAAATTCTTGTTCGCGGGTGTCGCGCGTGACGAGGGTATAAAAATGAGCCAGGCTGCCGTCGGATTTGGGGCGCAGAATGCGCCCGAGGCGCTGGGCTTCTTCCTGGCGCGAGCCGTAAGTGCCAGAAATCTGAATGGCGACGCTGGCGTCGGGCAGATCGACGGCAAAATTGGCGACTTTGGACACGACGAGGATCTTGATTTTGCCTTTTCGAAATGCTTCGTAGAGGAGGTCGCGGTCTTCGGTGGGAGTTTTGCCCATTATTAACGGGGCGTCGAGTTCTCGCGCAATATATTCGACCTGGCGGATGTATTGCCCAATGACGAGGATTTGGTCGCCTTTGTGTTTTTTGAGCAGGTGCTTGACCATGTGGATTTTGTCGGCATTTTCCGATGCAATTCGGAATTTGGCGCGTCTGTCTGCTATGGCATAGCTGAGTCGCTTGCCCTGTGGCAGTAGCAGGCGAATTTCACAGCATTCCGCGGTTGCTATCCAACCACAGGATTCGAGTTCTCGCCAGGGCACGTCGTATCGCTTGGGTCCGATGAGCGAAAAGACATCGGTTTCGAGGCCATCTTCGCGCACGAGGGTGGCTGTGAGGCCCAGACGTCGCCGGGATTGCAATTCGGCGGTAAAGCGAAATACGGGCGCGGGAAGCAGGTGGACTTCGTCGTAAATAATGAGACCCCAATTGCCCTGATTGAAAATACCGAAGTGGGGGAAGTCCTCCTCCCGGCTCTTGCGATAGGTCAAGATATTGTATGTGGCAATGGTAATGGGCCGGATTTCTTTGCGCTCGCCGGAATATTCGCCTATCTGGTCGTCGGTGAGGCTCGTTTTGTCGATGAGCTCTGCTTTCCACTGGCGCGACGCCGTGATATTGGTGGTCAGGATCAGGGTCTCGCACTGGAGGGTATTCATCGCGGCCATGCCCACAATGGTTTTGCCCGCGCCGCAGGGTAAGACTACTGTGCCGCTTCCGCCATCGGGACCCCCGCCCGCGTGGAATATATCGACAGCTTCGCGCTGATAATCGCGCAATGCAAAGGGATTGCCCGATAGAGCAATCTGGCGATGTCGAAATTTGAGCGTTCTGCCTTTGAGATATCCCGCGCGATCTTTGACCGGAAATCCGATGCGCGTGAGGGCCTGTTTGAGGTGCCCGCGGTACAGGGGCAAGATGCTGATGCGGTGGGCGTCGAGTCGCTTTTCAATATAGGGCTGGACGGTTTTGTGGCGGCAGATTTCAAGGATGATTAGCGGGTCTTCGGAAGACAGGATGAGCCCGTCGCCTTCTTTGTCGAGATAGACTTTGCCATAGCGACTCATTGCCTCGCGGATTTCAACGCCCACATTCTGGGGAATGTCGTATTTGCCGTAGGTTTCGAGGGTGGTGATGATTTCTTCGGTGGTGACACCGGCTGCGGCCGCATTCCAGAGCGAGAGGGGGTTGACGCGGTACGTGTGTATGTGCTCGGGGCTTTTTTCCAATTCGGCAAAGCGCACGAGCCGATCTCGCGCCGCTTCGTATCTGGGCGAGTTGACTTCGACGAGAACCGTGAGGTCGCTCTGGATGATGAGGGGATTTTCAGGGTTGTAGTTCATATTTTATATGCGTTCTACCGTGGCGTAATACGCACCGGCGAGGCGATTGCCATTTGCGTCTATCCACCACGTTTGTAAAGTTGTGGGACCGCTCGACAAATCCACTCTAAATGTTACGGATAGGTCATCGGGCCGCACGTCCATTTCATGTGCAGAGCCGCCAATCTGCATCCACGCCCGATCCACGGGTAGTGCTTTTCCAGCCATCAATGTGCCGTCAACGCCTTCCATCACGGGGGCTGGTGCTGTAATTGCGAGATTCGATTCTCGGGGCCAGCGCCGCAAGGTGATGTCGTATTGTCCTGACTGTGCAACTGCGAGTTGCCAGATACCGCTGTCCATCACACATCCGCGCACGCCCCCGGGATTGTCGCAATAGACCCCCATCCAATCGCAACTGGACAATCGCGTGGAAATTTCCTCCTCTGTTCCAATGGAAATGGGGAAGTAAATATCGAGGTTTTTTCCGAGCGCGTCCCACCACGCATCGTAATGCGCCCGCATCTTTTGCAAGACATCGGGGTGCTGGTCGGCGATGTTGTGTTCTTGCGCGGGATCGCTGTCAAGGTGATACAGCTCGGCATAATCCACGAGACGCCATCGATTCCATAAAACTGCGGCATTGCCTTTGCGCGTGGTTCGGTTTCCCTTTGGGACATTGTGGCCGTATTGTACGACGAGCATCCGATCTTCCAATTCTTCGCGTTCGCGCAGGAGGCCGGTTAGAGAAAGGCCATCACAGGCAGTTCTTTCTGGTTCGTCGAGGTCGCAGAGGGAGATCAGGGTTGGCAATACATCTGTACCGTGCGTGGGATCGGGTATATCGCGGGGTTCGCCCAATTGTCCTTTGGGCCAGCGAATAAAAAATGGAACGCGGTGACCTCCTTCATAGAGCGTGGTCTTTTTTCCGCGCATGCCGGCGTTGTACACTGTTTCTCCGTTTGCCGTCCCATTATCGGTCATAAAAATCAAAATGGTATTGTCGCGCAGTCCGGTCTTGCGGAGAAAGGCGTCGAGCTTGCCCATGTTTTCGTCGATATTGGCAATCATGCCGTAAAAGCTGGCGACATTATATGCGACCTGGTCGAGATAGGGCTGGCGGTATGCGTCGGGAACCCACAATGGTGTATGGGGTGCATTGGTGGCGATATACGCAAAAAACGGCGCGTCGCCCTGTTTCTCGATCCAGTCCATAGCTTCGTCAAACCACACGTCTGTGCAATACCCTTCAAAAGCCTCAATTGTTCCATTGTGCCGATAGTGGTCGTCGAAATAATCATTGCCGAAATAATCTGCAGCGGATGTAATGCCCCAGGCGGGATGGTGAATCGTTTCCTGAAATCCCCGGTCCTGTGGACGGTAGGGATAATTGTCGCCGAGGTGCCATTTGCCAAAATGTCCCGTGCGATAGCCATTCAGGGCGAAGATATCCGCCATAGTCGGCACTTCGGGATTCATCAACGACCGTCCCATGCACACAAATGTGGCGCCATTGCAGAGCGCGTCCTGGCCTGTCAGCAGTTCGCCGCGCGTTGGCGTACACATGGGCGCAACGTGGAAATCCGTGAACCTAATGCTCTCGTCGTGTAATGTATCCAAATTCGGCGTTTTAATGATCGGATTGCCGTGACAGGAGAGATCGCCATAGCCCTGATCATCGGTCAAAACAAAAATTACATTGGGTTTGTCCATATCCTCTCCGGAAATATCATTTGTCTTGAAAAAACGCGCGGTGAATGGTGAAAGATTTGGCGACGAGATCTACCCGCCTCAAAATAGGGGCCTTTTTTTTGTTGGGCGAATAAAGTCCCATGTCGATAAAAAAGAATCGGTTGAGATCGACATCGACAAAAGCATAACTTTTAAAGGGGCCGCCTTTCCACTCGGCTTCGTTTTCCCAAAGGCCCTGAAGTACTACGGCGAGTTTGCCCGCAAATTCGACCTGTCCAACGGTAACTTCGCCGTGGACAATGCGGTCGCCGCCAAACCACCGTCCCATGATGTCGTCGCGCTTTTGAATAACCCAGTCTTCGGTGAGTTGATCGGGGTGTACATCGTCTTCCCAATAGACGGAGAGCCAGCGGTTGGGGTTGTCCCGGGCGAGTACGACAAAATTGGGATAGGTTTCGAGGATGCGATAGCCAAAGGGCACGCGCACATTCCAGCCATAGGTCTCGACGAGTTCCTGGGTGACATTTTTGCGTTCGCCAAAGCTGTAAACATTTTCTCGTACGCTGTGATCAACGGCCTTTTCCAGGGTGCTGTACAGGCGATCGGATTCCATAAAGAGGTTTTCAACGGTGGTGTCTATATCTTTTCCCGATACGATATAAAGGGTTTGGTCTTTAGCCCACACGTCTTTTTTCCAGGTTACACCTGCGCGACCATCCAAAATGTTTTGTTGCACTTCGGGACTGAGTATTTCTTTGACGAATTGTGCGGTGGGATGACGGGCATTGAGGGGCGCGATAACCATAAGGCTTTTGCGCTGTTCGTGTTTGTGTGCCTTGAGAAAATTGACATCGCCCCATGCAATTTCATAAATGCGCTCGGCCTGGGGCGTATAGATAACGGTTTCAAAAATTTCGCGGAGGGGATCTTCCAGCTTCTGCCAGTCGGTGGAGTCGGCCAGTACGATGATTTTGCGGGCGGGACCGAGGGATTCGGGCAAGTGGTTGCCACATCCGACGCACAAGAGCAGGAAAAATGGAAGAAGGCGCATAAAACGGTACCCAGCAGAAAGGGGGAACAAGAAAAGATAAAGATAACAGGATTTGAAGACAGAAACAATGTTCAATTTTTACGAAATATAATGTCGGGGAAGACGCGCGCCGAGCAGGGATACGACTTCGTGTGAGATATAATTTCCCCATTGGGCGAGGTCGTTCACGGTGATTTTGCGGTCGCCCTGTTGCCCGAGCAGGACGACTTCTTCACCGACGGAAACAGGTGGAATATCGGTGACATCGATCATGATGACGTCCATGCAGATCGCGCCGACAACCGGGCATGGTTTTCCGCGGATGAGGACGTGGGATTTATTGGACATCTGACGGTTGTACCCATCGGCATACCCGAGAGGGGCG